>JBDLIN010000394.1:0-3098 GCA_039714835.1 Bacteroidota bacterium
GCAGCATGTCCCTCAAAACCTCTTGTCATAGAAAGCAAAGCGGGAAGTCCATTTTGAATATTATCTTTTAATATTGAGTAAAAAGTATCTGATACTGAAAGTAGTTCAGCAGATGAATATAGCATATCCTCTGTAAATGCGTTGTGAAGATCACTTGAAGCAGTGGGAGTTTCAACAGAGGAGTAATCGTTTATCGTCATAATACCGCAAGCGAAACATAAAGCTGCATAGTCTCTATTATTTAACGGGAGGTTGTTGTTATACTTATTTTGTAATGTGTCAAGTTTTCTGTTGAGTTCATTAAAAGAAGGGAAGTCTAAAGTAGTACTGTCGTCATCAATACTGATCAAGGAATTTTCAGTTTCGTATTTATCTTCATCAGCAAATTGTTTATTATTGAAATATTTATGATAGTTGACAATTTGAGAAACAGCTAATGCACCACAGCCAACAACTGATCTATTGTAAGTATTTGGATCAATGGGACAGAATTGATTATATGGCTCTAATTGATTCCAAGTCGTTTCAATCCAGCCTTCAGTAGTAGTTGTTCCGGGTGCCGGCCATTGTTGGAAGTCTTCTAGTAACGCCGATGGTTTATTTAACGATAGATAATAATTCCATAAATTTTCATTTTTCCTTTGTACTTCAAGCGGTATATCATCTATATGATCAATTCTATTATTTAGGTCGGCTTTTAATATTTGCAGGAAGATATTATTAGTAGTATCGTAATCCCAACTGTGATTAAAGGAGTAAGCAATTACTGGTTTAATCTTCGTATCGTTTGATAAAATTAAGAATCCTTTTCGTTCTAGATTAACAACAAATCCAATAGTTTTAGTAGTAGTGGGATTTTTAATTTCTTCTATACTTCTAATATTTAAAGCTGTTGTCTTACTAATTCTATTGTCATAATAAGTTTTATCATGAATGAAATTATTTACTACAATAGAAATATTTTCTTTGGTTAATTCTTGAGATAAAATATTCTTATTGAAAGATATTGAAAGGACTAGAAATGAAATGAATATGTAATTCAATAATATCTTCATCAAAAATTCCGTTAAAAGGATAGATGAATTAATTTAAAAATTACTTAATAATATGGGATATAATATCAAACTAATATATTTAGTTCTTATTGTCAATTCCTCTAAATCGAATAACTTCACAAAGATGGCTTCAACCTTTATAAGTGTGGCTCAAACCTTGAAGGTTAACTTAATATTGATCAGTTAAATAAAATTTAAGCGTTAATCCCATTAGTTATTTTAATTATGACTGATAACCTTCAAGGTTGGCTAATTACTAGTTCTCAGAATTATATTCAGGATTACGTTTAGTTGGTACAGGTGCATTTATAGATGCTCGCCACTCTTTCATTACTTTATGTAATTCATCTCTTTTCTTAGGCAGGTCATTAGCAAGATTCCTAGTCTCACCTATATCACTTTTTAGATTATAGAGTTCAAGTTCATTATCTTCAAAATATTCTATCAGTTTCCAATCGCCCATTCTTACAACACCGCACGGGCGTGTGCGGAAGTATTTGTCTCTTGATCCTTTGTAATTTCCTTGAAGGTAGGCAGGGAAATGCCAGAAAAGAGCATCCCTTTTAAATCCTTTCTTTCTCAATAATAATGGGACAATACTTTTACCATCTACAATTTGATTCTCTGGGATTTCTACGCCAGCTATTTCTGTAAGGGTTGGGAAAATGTCACTCCCGATCACCATCGTATCACAAATTGTTTTTGGATTGATAGTTCCTTCCCATCGAACAATCATCGGGATACGGATCCCGCCTTCATAAAGCATTCCTTTACTTCCACGAAGCGGATCCATTGCAGTTGCGCCGCCAAATCCACCATTATCAGAGAAGAAAATTACTACTGTATTTTCACTCAGTTTAAGTTCATCTAACTTTGCCGTTATTTTCCCAACACCATTATCAACTGATTCTATCATTGCTGCATAAGTTGGATTATTGTGGGAAGGAGTTTTCTGTTTGTTTTTATATTTCTCAATCTTTTCTTCCTTCCCTTGTAAAGGAGTATGAACAGCATAATAGGGAAGATAGAGAAAAAAAGGTTGTTCTTTATTGGTCTCAATGAATGTTAGGGCTTCATTTGTTAGTCTCTCCGTTAAATGTTCTCCATCTTTACCATCTGATAGGTTTTTATTTTTGTATGGACTAAAATAACTCTTAGGATGACCAGCATGGTTACCTGCTATGTTTACATCAAAGCCCTGACTCTTTGGTCCGAGTTCAGGGGGATTGCCCATGTGCCATTTCCCAATGCTAGCACTGACATATCCAGCCTCTTTTAGTAGTTCAGCAATTGTAATTTTATCTGTAGATAATGTAGTAGTGTTTTTAGTTGGTATTATTCTTCTGTGTTTTGTGTCACCTCTTTCTGAACTATTCACCGTATAAATTCCATGACGTGGAGTGTATTGCCCAGTCAATAATGAGGCGCGACTGGGAGCACAGTTGGGAGCATTCGCATATGCATTTGTGAATACCATTCCTTTTTTTGCGAGATTATCAATATTTGGAGTCTCGTAATACGTGCTCCCCATAAAACCAGCATCTTTCCAGCCAAGATCATCAACTAAAATGAGAATGATATTTGGTTTGCTATTCTTTATCTCATTATTTGAATTACAACCGCTGATTGCTAATAATAGAATTCCGAGAAATAATATACTTTGTAGTTTCATTTTAATCTCTTGAACTATTCAGCAATCATGGCGAGCGGAGTCGAGCCATGATTTTATACTATTTTCACACTTCGACTTCGCTCAGTGTGATAGAAATTTCAATTATTCTATTCAACAACAATTTCATCAATAAATATAAATGCTTTACCAGTTCCATTGGTATAGCCAATATGCCACCTTGGACAATTGATAAGACTTGTGGTTTTAACCTTTACATATCTTGCTTTAACATTATTTACCGATACAATAAATGGTTCAGTAAAGATCCCTCTCTTTTGTTCATCAGCTTTCTTTTTAACTTCTCCAATCTTTGTAAAGTTTTTACCATCATCAGAAATAAAATACTCTACTGATTTTGGAAGCCATGTCCA
>JBDLIN010000395.1:0-3093 GCA_039714835.1 Bacteroidota bacterium
CAAATACCATTTAAGGGCGAATATGAACAAGCTATTATATATTCGATACTGAATGAAGAGCCTGTATCCCCAAGAGGAGTTAAGAAAGATATACCAATGGTCGTAGAAAGAATAATCAATAAAACATTGATTAAGAAGCCTGAGGAAAGATACCAAGGTCTTGATGATTTATTAGTTGACTTAAAAACTGCAAGTAAGGGCTCGAAAACGGGTCAAAATGAACCAGCTTTTGTCACTGTGAAAAAGAACCCATTCCTTTATGTTGGGATAGTTCTGTTAATTATTTTTATGACTGTAGCAATAATCTATATATTCCCTTTAGAGAGTAGAGATATTGATTCTATTGCTGTTCTTCCTTTAGAAAATATTTCCGGAGATCCTGAACAGGAATATTTTGCAGATGGTATGACAGATGCTCTTATTGGAGCACTTGGCAAAATTAGTGCTCTCAAAGTAATTTCAAGAAGATCTGTAATGCAGTATAAGGGAGTTAATAAATCTATAATCGATATTGGAAAAGAACTTGATGCAGATGTAATTGTTGATGGTACTATTCAATACAGTGGTGGGCAAGTTAGAATTAATACTCGTCTAATTGATGCAAGAGAAGATAAAAACCTGTGGAATGGCCAGTATGAATCTGAACTGAAAAATGTACTAAAATTACAGAGTAATGTTTCACAGAAAATTGTTAATGAAATTAAAGTTACAATTACTCCTGAAGAAAAATTATTAATTTCACGATCCGAGGAAGTTGATAGTGAAGCTTATCAACTTTACTTAAATGGGAGATATTTTTGGAATAAAAGGTCTCCGGAATCTCTATATAAAGGAATTTCTTATTTTAACCAGGCTATTAAAAAGGACAGCAGTTTTGCATTGGCATATATAGGTTTGGCTGATTCTTATCATTTATTATCGACATATAGTATTCTTTCACCAAAAGAAGCTTTTACAAAATCTGAAAGGTTTGTTAATAAAGCATTAGAGATTGATGATCAACTTTCGGAAGCCCATAATTCACTAGCAGCAATAAATTATTATTATGAATGGAACTGGAAAGAAGCGGAGGTAGAATTCATCAGAGCTATTGAACTTAATCCAAATAATTATCTTGCTCATCGCTGGTATGCTTTATTTTTAACAACACGGAATAGAATAAGTGAAGCCTTGAATGAATTAAGACACGCAATTGAGCTTAATCCATTATACTCACTTGGATATATTGATTTAGGAAGGTACTATTATAATTACAGGGAATATGAAGATGCTATCAAATACTTTTTAAAAGCTAAAGAACTTGATAAAAACAATTATTTAGCTCCTGCTTTTCTTGGATTGACGTTCATTCAAATGGAACAATTTGAAAGTGCTATTGCCGAACTTGAGTTGGCTGCAAAGTTAACCTTAAGGAATGAACCAGGTACCCTTGCTGGGCTTTCCTATGCATATGCTGTCTCGGGAAAACGCGATTCTGCATATAAAATAAATAATCAAATTAAAGAAATATCAGCCCAGCGATATGTTGATCCTTATTATTTCGCTGCAATTAACATCGGACTTGAGGAATATGATGCTGCAATTGATTGGCTCGAAAAAAGTGTGTCTGATCGTTCAGCTTGGATATTATATTTGGACCTTGCACCAATATTTGATCCAGTACGGAAGGATCCAAGGTTTGTAAAACTAATTGAAAAAATTGGACTTAGAGAATGAGTAATCCCAAAGGAATTACGAGATCATTAAAGTGTAAACTCTCTATTAGGGAATAATTATGATCGGTAAAACAATATCACATTACAAAATATTAGAAAAGTTAGGAGGGGGAGGAATGGGCGTCGTCTACAAAGCGCTAGACCTCAAACTCGACCGCTCTGTTGCACTTAAGTTTTTACCTCCTTCCTTTTCTAATGATGAAGAAACAAAACAAAGATTTATACATGAAGCAAAATCTGCTTCATCACTTCAGCATTATAATATTTGTACAATCCACGAAATTGATGAGACAGATGAGGGACAGTTATTTATTTGTATGGATCTATATGAAGGAGAAACACTAAAAAAGAAAATTAAAAAAGGATCAATTAAAACAAATGATATTGTTGAAATAGCAATTCAAATAGCAAAGGGATTAGAGAAAGCTCATGAAAAGGAAATAGTGCATAGAGATATTAAACCGGCCAATATTTTTGTAAGAAATGATGGAACGGTAAAAATACTTGACTTTGGTTTGGCAAAAAGTGCATTAGGAAGCACGATGACTCAACTTGGTTCAACAATGGGCACAATTGCGTATATGTCGCCAGAGCAATCAAAAGGTGAAGAGGTTGATCATAGAACAGATATTTGGTCACTTGGTGTTGTAATGTATGAAATGTTAACTGAGAAATTACCTTTCAAAGGGGAATATGATTCTGCAATCATTTATTCAATTGTTAATGAAGAACCAGATCTGATAAATAAATACCGTTCAGATATTCCTTCAGAATTATTACACATTTTAAATCGAGCTTTAGAAAAAGATCCTGAAGAACGATATCAATCAGTAAATGATATGTTGATCGATTTGAAGAGATTGAAACGAGATACATCAGGTGCTTCGAAAATATCAGATAATCTATTTTCATCAGAAATTAAAAGAAGTGAAAGAAATTTAATTAAGAATAAAACAGTCATTATTCCTGCAATAATTCTGTTTGTAATTATTATAACCTTAATAGGATATTTTATTACGTTCCATGAGTCGGAAGATTATAAACCGATTCCCATAGCAGTTATAGATTTTGTAAATGAAACGAATGAGGCAGAACTGAATGGTCTTTCCGGAATGCTAATAACAGCTTTGGAGCAATCGAAAAGACTTTCAGTATTAACCCGTTCACGAATGTTTGATATTTTGAAGCAACTGAAAATAAGTGATATTGATAGAATTGATGAATCATTAGGAAGAAAGATATGCAATGAAGCAAAAGTGAATACACTAGCAGCAGCTACTATCCGGAAATTCGGGAATCTTTATACAATTGATTTTAAAGTGATGAATGTAGATAAAAACGAATATTTATTTACTTCAAAAGAAGAGGGTGAAGGTCA
>JBDLIN010000396.1:0-3071 GCA_039714835.1 Bacteroidota bacterium
GCTGTCAATTAAGTTTAATGATAACCCACTCAACATTGCAGGAGAACCGGATTCATACTGAAAGATGTGTGCGTTTTTATCACAGATAACTTCATCACCGGGTTGCGTTAAAGCATTAAGGCAAAGCTGGTTTCCCATTACTCCGCTTGGGACAAACAGCGCATCCTCTTTGCCAAAAAGTTCAGCACAATACTTTTGAAGTTTATTTACTGTAGGATCTTCTTTATAAACATCATCTCCGACTTCTGCGTTCATCATTGCTTCACGCATCGCCTGATTAGGTTTTGTAACTGTATCACTTCTTAGATCGATCATTCAACTGCCTTACTGTTTTCTTATAATCTTTTTTACAATAAAAGTTAGAATTAATATTATGGAAATGATTGATGCCAATAGCGGAAATAATAGAGGGAACTTAGTATAAAATGTCAAATCCGTTTCTAACGGAACATCAACTACAAGATAATCCCTTGTGTACATTTTCGTTTCACTCATAGTTCTTCCAAGCGGATCGATCACACAGCTTATACCTCCATTAGCTGCCCTTACCACAGTTCGTCTATTTTCCACTGCTCTTAAAACACTAATCTCTTTATGCTGATATGGTCCACTTGAATCACCATACCAACTATCGTTAGTAACAACTGCAATAAATTCAGCACCTTTCTTCACAAATGCAGAAGTAAACCCTGGATAAATTGACTCGATACAAATCAGTCCCCCAACCTTTGCCTTAGCCTCAGCTTTACCCACCTTGGCGGGCTTCTCCTTTCTTTTCACCTCAAACACCGTCGTATCTTGTCCAGTATTCCAGCTTGAGATCCCAACTTCCCACTTAATCCAATCTCCCAAGAAAGGAAGCAGATCAACAAGAGGGACCTTTTCACCAAATGGTACAAGTTTCATTTTACCATATTTTTGAACATTTATTTCATTAGGATTGAAGAGTAAAATCGAGTTATAGGAGACATAGACTTTCTCACTATTGCCTGACGGTTTAGCATCTTCAGGAGCTTCTTCTCTATTACTAAAGAATGTAGCATCAGGCATTCCTGTTAATATCGGGATATTATTTGTATCAACAAATTCTTTTAATCTTCTAACTTCAAACGGATATCGTCCTGAAAGTAAATAGACAGGTAAAGCAGTCTCCGGCCAAATTAATAATTCTGCTCCATCAGAAATTGCTTCTTTACTCAAATCTAAGTATAGATCTAGCTGTTCTTCTAAATTTCCAGCTTTCCATTTCTCATTCGGATCTAAATTTGGTTGGATCAATCCTACACTAATTCTATTCTCCGAAATTGAATATGTGTTAATTCTAAAATGACCATAAATAATTGGGATGATGAGAATAAGCAGTGCAATTGAGATGGAAGTTTTATCAAATCGCTTCCCTTGAAGATAGGCTTTTATTGATCTATAAATAAAAACATTTGAATAAATAATTAGTAGTGTTAGTCCATAAACACCAATTATCTCAGCAATTTGAATGTAGCTTGTAAAAAATGGAAGACTATTTCCAAAAGTAAGCCATGGGAATTTAAAATCTGTAATTGAATAGGCATATTCAAATGTTACCCAAAACAGTGGGAGTAAGAGTAAAGCAATATTCTTATTAAATACTTTTGTCGCAAAATAGTAGAGAGTCGATGGAATCAGAAAAACGACAGGATTAAAGAAAAATAGAGTTGTCCCGGCAATCATTAGGAACGGATCAGAATTTGGGAGCCAACCTCCAACCCAATAAAGCGTGATTATGTTAAAGAAAAATGCTGTAAAGTAAGTGAGTCTGTTTATTTCAGCAAGACCCTCTCTCTGCTGAAGAGCGATGAAATAAGGGACTAATCCGATAAAAATCAAATACGGCAATGGAATTGGCGGAAATGATAATCCAATTAGAATCCCGCTTAACAATCCCAGTAATAATTGCTTATGGATTTTTTTCTTCTTTTCAGGTGAATTTAAATTTCTATATTTATTTAAGAACTTCATTTCACTCTTTTCTTATAAAAATATCTTATCGTAAAAAATAGAACAACGATAACAGTAATAATCGTTCCTAAAAGTGAATAAGTTGAAAGATAATAATCGATCGATTCAACATTGTTGCCAAGTAACATCCCGACATAGATTATAATTGCGTTCCATGCAAATGCTGAAATACTAGCCAGCACAAATGTTTTGAGCATCTCAAGTTCATAAACTCCAGTAAAAAAACTGATTACTGAACGAGTGCCTGGTAAAAATCTATTTGCCAGAATAAGTTTGTATCCCCATTTATTGAACCATATATCTGTATTACTAAGACTTTCCTGCGTAATAAATGAAAGTTTCCCTGATCGAATTATTTTCTCTCCAAAGAGTTTACCCACAAAATACATTAACATAAATCCAAGTGAACTCCCGAAACTTGTTATAAACAATACAGGTAGATAGCCCATTGTTGTAGTTGCAATAAGAGAGGCTCCCATGACTACTACTACATCACTTGGAGATGGCGGAAAAACATTTTCAATAAATGCAAAAATGAATAGTACAAAATAGATAAGTGTAGGATCCAGATTGCTCATGTAAAGGAGAATATCTTGCAGCATGATTATTTTTGAACCAGCATTACTGTAGAAATAACTTTTATACCTTTTCCTTCACCCACAAAACCCATCCATTCTGAAGTAGTTGCTTTAACAGAAACTTGCTCAATATTGCAGTAAAGAATAGAAGAGATACTTTTTCTCATATCATTCATATAAAGTGCTAATTTGGGTTTTTGCAGAACAATTGTTGAGTCTAAGTTTCCCAGTTTATAACCCTCGTTTTCAACAAGCTTATTCACTTCAGATAAAAGGATTTTACTATCTATTCCTTTATACTCAGGATCTGTATCTGGAAAGTGCTGACCAATATCACCAAGCGCTAAAGCACCGAGCATCGCATCGCATATAGAATGGAGTAAGGCATCTGCATCCGAGTGACCTTTTAAACCTTTCTCAAATGAGATTTCAATTCCACCAAGGATAAGTTTCCTATCATCAGCAAATTGATGAATATCATACCCTGTTCCAATTCTA
>JBDLIN010000397.1:0-3051 GCA_039714835.1 Bacteroidota bacterium
ATTTAAGTAATTCCACCAGTTCTCACCAGTGAGTGAGGCAACTTCCTTTCTATCATTTAGAATTAGAGCGATGCGTTTAACCAAAGTCTGAAGTTCGATATACTTTTTTGTTTTCTTAATTTCTGAAAGTTCTTTTAGAGCAAACTTTCTATATAGATTTTTTTTGTATTTTTTATACCTTTTCCAAATTATAAATAGAATTAAGCTAAACACAATTACATAAAGAATGTACCATGCTAGTGTTTCTGGTGCATAGCTAACAGCTTCAGGAAGCTCAATCTCTTTTAATTTATTTAATTTTTCTTCCATTTTGTATTCTACTATAAATTCCCAAAGTGAGTTCTAAGCTGTTTTCCAATATCATCACTATTATTAATTCTAAAAATTGGAATCCCAATTTTCTTTAACCTTGTATCAACATCACTCAGACGCTTTGTTGTAAAATTTGAAATTGGTGAATGAACTTTTTTATTGTTCATATTTAATTCAACTTGCAACTCGTTTTCACTAAGGACATATTTCCCATCCTCGGGCATCTCAACTGCAATTGGATCATAAATTAGGAAGGCAAGCACATCATTGTGCTCAGCTAATGAAAGCAAGTATTTGTTTGATTTATCATTCAATCCGTAAAAATCACTAATTAGTATAATTAAATAATCGTGCTTCGCAATCCTTACAACATTATCAAGTACTTCATTTAGTTGATCTGGATTTGATTTAATTTTGTTTGATACTTTTAATTCGTTGTTGTATTCAGAAACACTTTTAAGTAATTGCTGAGTATGCGATCTGCTTCTTTGTGGTTTGTGTTCAGTAATATCAGAGTCATTAAAAACAATTCCTCCAACTCTGTCATCTGATTTCAAAATCCGCCAGCTTGCTAAAGCTGCTAGTTTAGCTGCAGTAACAGATTTCATCTCTTTCTTCGTACCGAAAAACATTGGCATTCTCTGATCGCAGATTATCAAAGCTGGACGTTCTTTTTCTTCTGTATAAACTCTTACATATGGTTTTTGTGTACGTGCAGTTACTTTCCAATCAATATTTCTTATATCATCACCCGGAAGATAACCACGAAGTTCTTCAAAATTCAATCCCCTTCCTCTCAATCGAGATGCATGTCGTCCACCTAAAACACTATGGATGGGTTGTTTTGGTAGGAAGGAAAATCCATCTGCGATATACTCTAATTGGATTAGTTCTTCGAGTGATATGTATATTCCATTATGCTCTTTCATAACCATCATAAAAAATCAGTGTGCTATTAAGCAACAGCAACTACTTTCACAATTTCATCAATAACATCATCGGTAGTCATGCCTTGTGCATTCGCTTCATATGTAAGTATTAATCTATGTCTTAATACATCATTCACAATTGCTTTCACATCTTCTGGAGTAACGTGATCTCTATTCATCATCCACGCATAAACTCTTGAAGATTTATCGAGAGCTATTGTCCCTCGTGGACTTGCACCTACTTTAATCCATTCAGTTAAATTGTCACCATACTCTTTTGGAAAACGAGTGGCATTTATAAGCTGAACAATATACTTCTCAATATTTGGAGAAGTATAAACCTCATCAATCTCTTTACGCGCAACAAAAACATTATCTTCACTCATCTCATTAGACTGCTCAGTTTTTTCATCACTCTCGACTGTTTTAGATTCGTTACGAACTAATTGCAGCACTTTCTCTTCAGATTCTATTGATGGATATTCGATAACCACTTTCATTAAGAATCTATCCATTTGTGCCTCAGGTAAGGGATAAGTCCCTTCCTGCTCAATTGGATTTTGAGTAGCAAGCACCATAAAAAGTTCTGGCAATTTATGAACCGTTCCAGCAACTGTAATTTGTCTCTCTTCCATTGCTTCGAGAAGTGCAGCTTGTACTTTAGCAGGTGCACGATTTATTTCATCAGCAAGAATTAAATTGCCGAATAATGGACCAGGTTCAAACTTGAATTTTCCTTTACCATCTTCAGAATAATATATTTCTGAGCCAGTGATATCTGATGGTAATAAATCCGGAGTAAACTGAATTCTGCTAAAATCGGAATGTAGATTTTTAGCCAAACTTTTTATTGCGCGTGTTTTTGCAAGCCCGGGTAAACCTTCCAAAAGTAGATTCCCATTAGCTAACAATGCAATGATAAGTCTTTCAACAATTTTCTCTTGTCCAATAATTGATTTGGACACGTTCATTTTAAGTGATTTTATAGCTTCTAATGCATTCATTAAAAACTCCAAGTTTATTTTTCGTTTCTTAAATTCTTTTTTGCTGTTTGATATCCCAACTCTATCATCTCAGAAGCTCTTTCAAATTCAAGTGTACCGCAAGCATTCCTTGCAATCTCTATCTCAATATCCGGTGGATAAGCAGCAATCTTCTGACGACCAATTGTGCTTTGCATTGCATCAAAAGCCTTATCTGCAATATCATACATTCTCCAGTTGTTAGTTTGAGTTTTCATACTTACTTCCTGGAGATTTTTAATAAATTTTTCAATCCCGGTTTGAAATGATGTTTCCTCTTTTTCATTTCTTTTAACTTTTGTTTTTCCTTCCATTTTTGAGTTTGAAGTCGCTCCAAGGTTGACAGCAATAGTCAGATCTGTTTTATCACTAAACGTTGGGGCAATTGGAACAGGATTCAAAACACCACCGTCAATCAGTTTAATACCCTTATAGTCAAATGGAGTAAAAAAAAGTGGGAGCGAAATTGAAGCTCTTATAGCATCGAAAAGAGGTCCGGAATTAATCCACATTTCCTTTTCAGTCTCAATATCCGCAGCTACTGCTGTAAAAGGAAATTTTAGTTCTTTAATTTGAATATCACCAATAAGATGAATTAATGTATTGATTATTTTATCCCCTTTAAATATTCCACTGCTTTCCCACGAAACATCCAATAAAGAGATTATATCGGTCTTAGTTATTGATCTCATCCATTTTTCAAGCTGGTCTAATTTTCCAGCCGCATAAACCCCTCCGATAAGTGACCCGATTGAACATCCGGATATTGCCTTTATTTCATAGTTGTT
>JBDLIN010000398.1:0-3043 GCA_039714835.1 Bacteroidota bacterium
ATTATTTTATAATTATCAAACTACAAAAACCTTCTCGAACATCTATATACTTCTCTTAAAAGACTTCTCAGCATTAAGTGATACTTTTTAAAGGGATTTCAAAAATTTAATAATCTCAATAAAAAGACGGAAATCAGTCACCAATTAATGATGGGGATATGTGTTGATAATGGATAACTGGTTTTTCTTTAATTATTTACAGTTAGTATCATATGATACTATTTGAGTAAAACAAGTTTTTTTGTTTGTGCAAATCCTTGGTTTGTAGATAACCGATAAAAATAAACTCCACTCGGTTGATTTATTGCATCCCACTCAACCTCATAATATCCCGGCTTTTGCTGTTCGTTTACTAGTGTTGCTACATCCCTTCCTAAAATATCATAAACCTTTAATTTGATATTGTAGAGCGATTCGCCGAATCGCTCATTATTCATAAGTGAAACAGCGTTTCGCTCTACAGATGGAATTGAATAACTAATCGTTGTGCTTGGATTAAATGGGTTTGGGTAGTTCTGATCAAGAATAAAAGTTATTTGTAAATCCTTTGGATTTTTTTCTGTTGACACTACTTCGTCAAACTTTTCAACTAACACCTTATTGATAAATTCTTTGGCATTCTCTAAATTTATATAATACAATGGAAAACTTAATGTAACGGTTTTAAAATCCTCTCCTATATATTCAATCCCAACCGGTTTCATATACATACTTCCCTGAGTAGTTGAAGTATCATAATGAGTATTATAATAATAAATATTATTTGCATCATGTGAAGCTTGAATACTTTCGACATGTAAAATATGGTATTCATAATTCTCATAAGTTTTTGTTGAATCTATATACAAATTGTTATAGAATGATGGTTCTGAAATGGCCCCTATGAATCTTGCACCAAACTCTTTTTCTACTTTATTTATCTTTAGATAATCATAGATAAAGTCACCTTCCATAAAATTATTAGGATACTGAAAATTACTTTCAAATGCTTTCGATGGCAGATATCCAGTATATAAAAAATTCCCGCCAGCATTAAGATATCGTTTTAGCTCTTCCTTTATTAAATCTAAGCTAAACACAGTTCTTGAATCGTTTCCATGCCAAACAACAGTTGAATAATTTCCAAAATCATCAAGTGTAATTTCTTTTTCACTGATTAAATCAAAATTTTGCGATACAAAGTTTTCAAATAGCGAATTGTAAAATTCATCTACTTGCATATCTGTTGGCTTCATAGTTGTACCATTACCATCAGTCGTCTCATCAACAATCAGTATCCCTTTATCCATTCTAAAAGTAAAGGGCATATAACTTTCTTCTATGATGTAACCCTCATAACCGTCAATATCTGATATAGAAATCCCAAAGTAATATTGCAAACCACTTGTTAAATTCTCAACTAATATACTGTTATCAGTAGTTGATAGATCATAATCATATTGACCGGATTGATTCCCCACATAAATATTGTAATGGTCAAAATCAAAAGCGTTATTATCTTCCCAGCTAATTAATAGTGAAGTTCCATCTACTTGACCGGTAAAAGTTATGTTCTCAACTGGTGTTGAAATGCTAGTTGCATATATTAATGTAGCACAAGAAGCCTTAATTATTTCAGTACAAAAAGGCATGCTGTAATTTTCAATTTTATCATCCGATGAATGATAATAAGGGCTAAATTCACTTTCCTCAAAATAAATACCTTCAAAACCCCATTCACGAAATCTTCCAAGATCAGATCCCCAATTATCAATCTCCTCAGCATTTATCAAGGTGAACTTATCTACACAGTTGAGAGCTAATTGTGCAAAATGGCTTGCATCGCTGTGCCGATTGATATCAACAATACTATTCTCTAAACTTTGAAAGGTGTGTGAAATCATATCATGATTTACCACCATTTTAATATCCATTCCAGAATTATATGCTTGTTCAGCATAATATTCACTTCCACCATCACCAAAGTTCATTAACTCCTCAGCTCCAAGAGCAATAAATTTTATTGTTCGTTCCGGTTTAAAACTATTTTGCTTCATTACTCTGGCTATCTCTAATACTGCTGCGGTACCACTTGCATTATCATCTGCACCGGGAGCATATGTTATTGGATCTACATCAAGAGTAACCGAGTCATAATGACCGCAAACTATAAATACTTCTTCCGGTGCGCCAGTTCCTTTCAAAGTTGCAACAACATTTCTTTGAAGTGTCGTCGTATCGTATGAAATAAATGGGTAATCAATACTTGTATATGCATAAAACGAATCATACTTAACATCTGTAAATCCATAGCTTTGAAATTGTTTAAAAATCCATTCTGAAATATCAAACCTATTAGGTGCTATCAAAAATCGTGTACCATAGTTTTCTAAATGTTGAATATTGCTTTCTATACTGTCTGTACTAATGCTGTTTAATACATTGGTAATTAAAGAGTCATTTTGTGAATTTGAGATTACAGGTATCGATATATTAGTGTTTTTATATACTACATTATTCAGTTCTAACTTAGAATATTGTAAAGATTCATCAGTTGATTTTCCATATGAAGCATTAAAATTCTTGACAATTGAATATTTCCCTTCAACAAAAATTTCATCAACTGGGCTCTTACTCAACTCAGAATTGGATTTTTGATTCAAAAGATAGTATTCTTTATTGGTAGGATTGGTATCTAATATTTTGCATTGATATCCATACTTTTTAAGTAAATCAAGTTGCTCTGATTTACTGGATAAAATTAGCGATTCATTAAACTTATAAAGCATGGGTAAAGACATCTTTTCAAGTCTATTTAAGTCTGGATTAGCTTTTAGATCGATCGCAATTAAATATTCTTGATCATTTTGAGCATTTAACAAAGTAATTGATACAAGAAAATAAGTTATAATCATTTTAATATTAAGTATCATAGTTTATTCCTCACTATAAGTTTCTTTCATTCGAAAATTTTTTTTTCATAATCTATTAATTTAAAAAAATTTGATAATTAGTCGTTCCTTACAAAATACCATCCCCCAAAAATAATGTTCTTTTTGTCTTG
>JBDLIN010000399.1:0-3041 GCA_039714835.1 Bacteroidota bacterium
TTGCTTCCAGTTCGTTCAGCAAACTTTACTTTAACAACATCCTTCTCAATTGTACCAAAAACTACTTCTTTCCCAAGTGTTAATAATTGAGGTTCATATGTTAGATCTGAGCCACTAGGCCCGTTTATGGAATCATCGCAACTAAATAAAACAGTTATAAATAATAATGCTAAAATTGATTTTAATACTTTCATAACTTTATCCTCTTTTTAAAGCATTTATTTACAACATAAAAGACAACGATTATGCCAAAATCAATGTTTTTAATTAGTCTTCTCAAGAAATTAAAGCTAACTCATTGATATTAGATAGGTTAGACAAATCCCTCACTCTCTGTGTTACAAAATAAATAACAAGATGTTGTTAACAAATTTAACTAAAGTTAAAATAATTAACTAAAAGTTAATAAAAACTACAAATTATTTTTAAATACTAATGTAAGTAATCTCGGTGTATTTTCAGATTGCTGATCATCAAACCATTCCTTTAATTCAACAATGTGAAAACTATTATTCTTTGCACAATCCAGATATTCGGATATATGGTGAGTATATACTTCCAATTCTTTTATCTCATTTTTAGTTTCATATCTGGCTTTAGTTCCACTGTATTGCTTGAATGGATGGAGTTCACTAATGAAAAGTAATCCATTAGGTTTTAGTTTTAGATATGCTTGATCAAAAATATGATCTAAATTTTCTATATGCTCTAATGTTAAACTGCAGGTGATCAGATCTGCAAAATTATTTTTGATATCCCAATCTTTAGTGAGATCAGATTTTTTTAAAACGACTTTTCTATTTTTAATTTTCCGTGCAGCTATGTCTAACATCTTTTGAGAAAAATCTAGACCAATGATTTCATCTGCTCTTTCGATCAACCATTTAGTGTTTTTACCTGTCCCGCATCCTAACTCCAGTACACTTTTAAAATTATATTTAGATAAAACACTGATCGTTGCTTTTTTATCTAAGTCGCGAGTTTTATTTTCATTAGTGTCGTAAATTTCCGACCAAGAATTGTATGCTTGTTCTATACTCATGTAAATTGTTAAAAGATATTAAAAACAAAGGCTAATAAAAATATTAGCCTTTGTTAAATTCAGATATTAGTTGAATAAATATCTAATTCCAATCTGCATCTGCCATCTGGAAAATTGCCCAGGATCATCTTGGAATGTCTCACCCAAATTAACGCTATAATTAAATTGAGGTTCCCCTTCGCCATCCCATCCAGCTAATCCTAGTGGTGTTGTAACAGCAGCATTTGCTACTTGCCTTACTCCCCATCCTGAATCAAGTAAGTTTCCAACATTTAGAATATCAAAACTTAACTGGAATGTATGATGAGAGAATAGAGTAATATCCTGCATAACTCTAAGATCCATATTCCAATACCAAGGATTAACAAGTGCGAACCGTTCTGCTATTTGTCCTCTGTTATCACTCAGATAAGAATCTTGATCAATGAAACTATTTAATGCAGTCCATTGCTCTGCAGCAGTAACGGTATTACCATTAGCATCGACATAGTCAACAAGATTAATCTCATCAGCACTGTTAGGAATATAGATCAGATCATTTCCGCCTTGACCGTCACCATTAACATCACCAGCATATGTAAAGGAATAGCGGTTTCCACCTGCACCAACAAAAGAATTACCTTGCGCAACCTCTAAGAAGACGCCAATTGTTGTGGATGTAAAATTATTCCACTTGAATTTATGAGTTAATCCACCAACAATTCTATGTTTTAATCCAAACTCAGACCATCCTAGTTCAGGTTTATTTGAATATCCTGCTGTGGGATTACCCTGCCAGAGCACACTAGCAATTTCTGTTGATTTCATTACACTTTTTGCTTCCATAAAAGTATAAGAAAGAGAAGTGTACATTCCAAATTCAAACTGCTTACGAACTTGTGCTGTTACACTGAAATTATAACCTTCATTTGTATTATCAATGACATAAGCACCACCGCCAAAGTCTGGATCGACTGCACCGTCGCCATAATAAGGTCTTCCGTCATTAAGAAAACGGGTATGTGCACTAAGATTTGCATTCCTAACATAAATCGCATTAAGATCTTTACTATAAACAAACTCCAATGTACTTAACCAACCTCCCGGCAGCTGCTGATCCCATGCTAAGTCTGTAGTCCAGGCTTGTGGCCATTTGAAATCTGAAGCCATAGCATTTAAGTCAGAAGACTGCATAAGTACTGAGTTATCTTTAGTTTCATGTATCTGGCTTGGGTCTACGTTTTCCGGTATTTCAGGTGGGCCGAGAGAAGGATTAACAACGGGATATAAATTCGGATTGTATCCAGGATTAGAAATATTGTTTCCGACCCATACAAATGGAAGTCTGCCTGTAAATATTCCAGTTCCACCACGAAGTTGAGTTGATCTGTCACCTTTTACATCCCAGTTGAATCCAATTCTGGGAGAGAATAATGGTGTTGCACCAGGCATCATACTCTGATCAACTGTCTCTGCACTTTCATCTTCATCTAAAAGTTGCAGATCTCTAGACCATTGATTATCTACTGGATCAGTAATATACATTGGTATATCTACTCTTAATCCATATGTAAGGGATAGTTTATTACTGACCAGCCATTCATCCTGAGCATATAATGAAAGTTGTGAAACCTCTATAAACTCACCTTTATACGGAATTGTTTCCGGTGTTGCATAAGCATCAAAATCATAAGGATTGCTCGGATCAGTGGAAGCAAAGAAAGCATCAAGAGAAGGATAAGCAAATTCCCAAGCATTGAAGCCCATAAACCCGTAACGGAAAAGATTGAATGAATTGAAAAACTTAAAATATTCAAAAGATACACCTGCAGTAAGAACATGATTATCAAGGTAATAACTGAAATTATCTGTAACCTGAAGAACGTCCTGGTCAAGTATATTATGAATTGAAAATGGCTCGTGACCAACCGTTGTATAAGTAACACCTCCTTCTGCAATTTCTATTGTCGGATATGGTTGGCTAGTATTACTTCTAAAATCTCGAAATATATTATAACTA
>JBDLIN010000400.1:0-3029 GCA_039714835.1 Bacteroidota bacterium
TTATAATGGTGATAATAAAGCTGAATTTGAAATGATGGCAACAATTATAATGCCTTATCAATTCAACAGTGAAAACAACTATTCCCATTCATGGAAAAATGAGATTGTAAAACAGGGAATGCATAAAAGATACTTTCTTGAAGTACCGCCAGGAGCAGCTTCGATGAGAATCAAATTAAGTTCTGATTCGGATCAACACACAGTTTGCAGAATGTACCTACATAAACCTGAGGGGGAAGAAGTTCTATTTGCTGCATTTAATGCTGGGAATAATGATTCCGATTATGAAAAATATTTTTATAACCTTGATCCGGGTGTTTACGAGTTTGTTGTATTAGGCCAATTCACTGCAAAAGAGCCATCAACATATGATCTGAACATCGAATTCAAAAGTATAAATAGAGACGAGAAAAGAGTCTTAGAATATGATGAAAAAGTAATAAGTATTTTTAATCTATTTAACAAAGTAGAAAGTTACTCAATGAGTGGAAAAATCTTAGGCTATCAGAAAGATATCTCTGTTTTCTTAGATAGTGTTGAAACATATGAGATCCCATTTACTATAAAAAATAATGAGTCTGCTAAAAAGTTTGATATTAAAATTTCTAAAACTGATTTCAACAAATTGACAGACTTTGCTGTTTTAATTTATGATGAAAATGGTAAAATCATTTCTTCAGATGGCCTTGGTTATAGTGAAGGATCTATTTCTGTTAGAAATACATTTTCTAAAGAGGAAGTCAATCTTAAGTTGACTCTTGTACCTGCTTATGCAAATGAAGCTGGTCAAATGGATGTTAATATTATTGAAACTACTGTTGCAAAAAATAAAGTAAATATTGGCGTAACTTCAGACTATTCAAACAGAATTACTATGTATCCTTCTGTTGAATATCAACTATCACTAAACTACTTGTATCCAAGTTTTACTATACCTGATGATGCAGTTTACTATGGAAAAGTTTATTTTAAATCATTAAGTGGTGGACAAAAGAAATACGAATTACCTTTACAAATTAATAAATAGGAGTTTGAATGAGCGATCACAATTTTGAACAAAAAGTTACTGGCTTACCTGAAAATGCTTATAGCGAGTTGAAACCGGGTGAACAGTACGCTCCAATTATGTCGCCGGAAAAGAATTATCCTGAAATAAATGGCTGGTCTGTTTTCTGGGGTTTACTTATGGCGGTTCTGTTCTCCGGTGCAGCTGCATATTTGGGACTAAAGATCGGCCAAGTATTTGAAGCGGCTATTCCTATAGCAATCATTGCTGTGGGATTATCCACAGCTTTTAAGAGAAATCAAGCCTTGGGAGAAAATGTTATTATTCAATCAATTGGTTCTGCATCCGGAGCAGTTGTAGCCGGTGCGATCTTTACAATTCCGGCCTTATACATCCTTGGTCTTGAAGTACAGTTTTTTCAAGTCTTCATGGCCTCACTTTTAGGTGGATCTCTCGGAATATTATTCCTGATTCCTTTCCGAAAATATTTTGTATCAGAAATGCATGGGAAATTTCCTTTCCCCGAAGCTACTGCTACAACTGAGGTTCTCGTTGCCGGTGAAAAAGGTGGCGGACAGGCTAAAGTACTTGTTATCAGTGGAATTATTGGTGGTATTTATGATTTTGTAATTGCAACATTCGGCTGGTGGAGTGAAACATTTACAACAAGAGTTATTCCATTTGGTGAAGTACTTGCAGATAAATTCAAATTGGTCTTTAAGATCAATATTGGCGCTGCAGTAATGGGACTTGGTTACATTGTAGGATTAAAATATGCAGCTATAATTGCAGCAGGTTCATTTGTTTCCTGGTATGTAATAATCCCGGTCTTCGCTTATCTTGGTGAAGTTGCTACGCAACCGATCGGCGCTAATGTTACCATGTTGATCAGCGAAATGACACCTGAACAGATATTCGGAAATTATGTGCGACATATTGGTATCGGTGGTATCGCAATGGCCGGACTTATTGGAATTATTAAATCATCCGGTATTATAAAATCTGCTTTCGTACTTGGAGCAAAAGAAATATTCCAGAAAAAGGAAGATGGAAATAATACTTTAAGAACTAATCGAGATCTTCCAATGGGAATAATTGCCGGAGGAATTTCACTCGTTGCTGTTGTTATATTTTTGTTTTTCATGTTCGGTGTGGTTGATAATTTTATACATGCTTTAGTTGGACTATTAATTGTGCTCATTATCTCCTTCTTATTCACTACTGTTGCTGCAAATGCAATTGCAATTGTAGGAACAAATCCGGTTTCTGGTATGACTCTGATGACTTTAATTCTTTCATCATTAGTGTTAGTAGCGGTTGGATTGACAGGTGAAGCTGGAATGGTTTCAGCATTAATAATTGGTGGAGTTGTTTGTACTGCCTTATCTGTTGCTGGTGCCTTTGTAACTGATCTTAAGATTGGATATTGGCTAGGCTCTTCCCCATTCAAACAGGAAAGATGGAAGTTTGTCGGAACGTTTGTTTCTGCAGCAACTGTTGCATGGGTAATTTTAATTCTTAATCAAACATATGGATTTGTAGGTGAAGATGCATTAGTTGCACCACAAGCAAATGCAATGGCTGCAGTTATTCAACCATTGATGTCTAACCAGCCTGCACCTTGGATGATGTATGTTGCTGGTATGCTTATGGCATTGATCTTAACAATGATTAAAATGCCCGCTTTAGCATTTGCATTAGGTATGTACATACCTTTGGAATTGAATACACCAATTCTTGCTGGCGGTATAATCGCCTGGTTCGTCTCTTCCAGAAGCAGTGATGAAACTCTAAACAAAGCAAGAAAAGAAAGAGGAACATTGATAGCTTCAGGATTTATTGCGGGTGGTGCGTTGATGGGTGTAATAAGTGCTATACTCCGCTACTTTGATTTCAACTGGGTAAATAAAGAATGGTTCGAATCTCATTCTGCTGAAATTCTTGCAATATTTATGTTTGCTGGAATAGTAAGCTATATGATCTGGGATTCATTACGAGCTAAGAAAGACGAATTGTGATTTGA
>JBDLIN010000401.1:0-3001 GCA_039714835.1 Bacteroidota bacterium
ATTTCCCTAAGGAAGATGTAAAAGAGGTTGTGGATAAAATAGGTATTTACGAACGTAGATTTACTGATAAAAATACCACTTCATCTGATTTGAGTTTTGCCGCAGCAGATAAACTACTAAATGACCTGGAAATTGACAGAAGTGAAATAGAAATGTTAATTTTTGTTTCGCAAACTCCGGATTACAGGATGCCTGCTACTTCAGTTATTTTGCAAAACAGACTTGGGCTTTCAAATTCAACACTTGCATTTGATCTTAGTTTAGGATGCTCTGCCTTTGTATATGGTCTTTCGGTTATATATTCTTATATGGAAAAAGGTGGTATAAAAAAAGCCCTGATCCTTAATGGTGAAACCCGTTCAAAGGTTTACTCCCCTAAAGACAGAATGACTGCTTTTATATTTGGAGATGCAGGTGTTGCTGCTCTGGTTGAAAGGGATGATAAATATGGAGAAAGCTTCTTTTCACTTAATTCTGACGGTTCAAGAGAATCTCTTATAAAAATTGAAGGTGGAGGGTATAGGAATCCCAGTTCCTCCGAAACTGTCAAAGAAAGAGTTGTTGATGAACATGGAAATATCAGATCCCAGGAACACGGATATATGATTGGTGCAGATGTCTTTAATTTTGTTATCAGAGAAATCCCAAAAGATATCAAGCGAATTTTAAAATTTTCCAAAAAAAACAAAGACGAACTTGATTACTATGTTTTTCATCAGGCAAATAATTATATCAACTCATATTTAGGGAAAAAGCTGAAGTTTGATAAATTAAAAACTCCCGCTACGATTCATAAATACGGAAATACCTCATCGGTTTCTATACCTCTAACAATTGTAAGTGAGTTGAGAGATAATTTAAAAGACGAAAAGGAACTGTTATTATGCGGATTTGGAGTTGGTTTGTCATGGGCAAGTAGCATTCTTAAATTCAATGACACCTATATTTCAGAAATAGTAGAAGTTTAGATGAACCAGTCACCATTCAATTTAAACAATAAAACTTTTTTAGTTACCGGTGCATCATCAGGTATAGGGAGAGAGACTGCAATTGTATTAAGTAAGTTTGGAGCCAATATAATTTTATTAGCCAGAAATTTAGATCGACTTGAAGAAACAAAAAGCCGATTAATAAATACTTCCAAACATGTTGTTATCTCTGCTGATTTATCGGATTTCGAAAAACTTGATGAAATAATTACTAAAATAAAAGACAGCAGTGATAAAATTAACGGAGTTGTTCACTGTGCCGGTATTTCTTCAACATTAGTATTGAGGTCTATTAAATATGAGAAATTACAGGATCACTTCAACATTAATGTAAATGCCGGAATATTGCTTACAAAGCTACTTCTTTCCAAAAAATATGCTTTGTTCGATGAAGGAGGAAGCATTGTATTTATCAGTTCAGTAATGGGCTTAGTTGGTGAAGCAGGAAAGACAGCCTACTCAATGACAAAAGGGGCACTAATTGCAGGTTCGAAATCGCTTGCAATTGAACTGGCACCAAAAAAAATAAGAGTGAATACAATATCGCCGGGAGTAGTTATTACTCCAATGTCTTCTTCTTCATTTTACAGTAAAGATGAAGAAAGACTGGAAAAAATTAAATCACTGCATCCACTGGGTCTAGGGGATGTAGAAGATATAGCAAATTCCTGCGTTTATTTACTCTCCGATGCTTCGAAATGGGTTACCGGAACAAATTTAATTGTAGATGGTGGATATACGGCAAAATAACAGAAAAAAAGTAATTATTGTTGGTGCAAGTGGCCATGCTGCTGAAATTAATGATTACATAGATTGCTACAATGAAAAGCAGGAACTGGAATCGGATAAAATCTCTATTAATGGATTTATAGACGATAATCCTAAAAATTATTCCAGATATCAGTTCAGCGGGGCTTATTTAGGGGATATAAAATCTCATCAGGTAGATAAAAGAAGTAGATATATAATGGCAATAGCTAATATTAAATTCCGAAAAACTATTGTTGAATATCTTAAGAGAAATGGAGCAAAATTCATCACCTTAATTCATCCTACTGCATACATGTCAAAATCTTCTATAATAGGAGAGGGAGTTCTAATAGGTCCAGGCGTAAATATCGGACCTAACGTTAAGGTTGGTGATTTTAATATAATAAATTCCAGATCAAGTCTTGGTCACGATACTATAATAGGTGATTATAACTTTATCACACCCAATGTATGTTTTTCCGGATTTACAAAGGTAGGGAATGAAAATATGTTTGGAATAAACAGTGCAACAATACCAAATATATCTATAGGATCGGGGAATACAATAGCTGCAGGAATGATTATTGATAAGAATGTAAAAGATGGTGCTACTATATTTCACCGTTTTAAAGAGAAAGTTATTGTAATGAAACAAGCTATAAAAAAAGCTATAAAAAGTTAATAATGACACCTAAGAATATATTCATTGTAGGAGCGGGAAGTTTTGGAAGAGAGTTGGAAAGCTGGATTTCTCTTGATAAGAAATTTCATAAAGATTGGGAAATCAAAGGTTATATTGATGACAACCAAAATGCTTTAGCTGATGTACCGAGTGACTATAGCATAATTGGAAATACAGATTATTGTTTTAATAATGAAGATTATGTAGTATTTGCAATAGCAGATTACAATCATAGAGAAAGAATATATAACAAACTCAAAGGCAGAGTAAAATTCGAATCATACATAGATTCATCGGCAATAGTTGGAAAATATACAGTTATTGGGGAAGGAAGTGTAATATGTCCTCACACAATTATCTCTACAAATGTAAAATTAGGAAAATGTACAGTTGTAAACAGTTTTTCTCAAATAGGACATGATTCCTTTATAGATGATTTCTGCTCTATAATGTCGAATGTTGATATTGGAGATCATTGTATAATTGGCCGATCTGTTTTTTTTAATACAAAATCATCTGTTCTTCCGGGAAAAGAGATTACCTCCGGAACATTTATTGATGTTGGGTCTGTAGTTTATGG
>JBDLIN010000402.1:0-2953 GCA_039714835.1 Bacteroidota bacterium
GAATCCCCTGTAGACTAAAAATAGAGATTTTCTCTAATTCTATGTTTGGTTTTTCCAATTTTTGTTGATGCAGGTGTTGATGGATTAGAACGAAACTATGCAACCTTTTTCATAATAATGGAGTTTTAAAAGAGGTTGCACATTCACTTTGTGTAATCTGGAATTCAAATATGACTTAGGATAACGAGAAATATTTTTTTAAGACTAGGTCGCTAAAGATAATGTTATAAACCCCAAAATCTTTATGATGATAAAAAACAAAAGAGATTTTATAGTAAAGTTATCTGCAGTTTTCGTATTCGTTTTTTTTCTCAGTGCATGTGAAAAAGAAACCGATACAACACCTCCTGGAATAATTACTGATTTGGAAGCCACACCTGATGTTGGTCAGGTAATTCTCACCTGGACAGAACCAGCAGATGACGATCTGGATCATATAGAAATAACACGTTCACCGGGAGAGGATATGTTTTATTTACAGGCACCCGGACTGCTTGGTGCTACTTTAGCGGGACTAACCAATGGAACTACATATGAGTTTTCCGTAAGAACAGTGGATGAGGTCGGTAATAAATCGGATACGGTAAATGTAATAGCTATGCCCAATACTCCTTTCGTAGTTGTTTCTCCCGACCAAAACGACTATAATCCTTATGGAGGAATAATTGCATTGGATCAATCCGGACATGTAAGCATCACAGTTATTTTCAACAGGCCAGTCAGTTTAAACTCTTTAGTACCGGCCAAAACCATTTATTTTGAAGGAGATGCAATTTCTAATGGGACGGTTGCATTATCTAATGGTAATAAAACAGTTACATTTACAACCACAGATATAATTTCTGATTTTGTATCATTTTCACCAGATGCACATTTTGATTTTGTGCTCATCGGGAATGATGCAGATGATGGTGTAGTTGAGGACAGCTTTGGATTCCCTTTAGACGGGGATGAGGATGGTGTGATCGGTGGTAATTATGTATTGAGTTTTGTAATTATAGGTTAGGCCTAGCTTATTTTAGCTCAATAACTTTGTCTGCATTGTCGAAAATAGTTTTTACCATTTCCTGCCACTGTTTTGGAAAGGTTTTCTTGCTTTCTTCTGTAGCATTCTTACCAATTGCAGATTGCATAATACCAGCAGGATTTACCACCTTCCCCGGCATGTAACTTATTTCTACACTCTTGTTCGTGTCGAGCCGTGTAAGGCGCACGTTTGATTGAATATCTGCACCAAAAAACAGAAGGCTCCGTCGATTATATTTGCCATAGATACCGCTAAATCCGTTGTCGGACGTTGCCCCGGTAATATTTGACAGTACCTGAGCCGAAACGCCCGAATTGCCGTCTATTAAGGAATCCCGCAATTCTACTTTGATTTCTCCTCTCTTCGGTAGCTCTGAACCATAAAGCGCCCGAAGACCTTTTAGTGCGATCAGATAATATCCACATACAAGTGCGCAGCTATGACCAGCCATTTTCACTATATCAAGGTATGAGATCTCTATAATTCCTTCCTCACTGGATCCTAAAAACTCACTTAACTCATCCTTCAGAGTAATGTGCTCAACCTCATCAAAAAATCTTGGGTATTTCATCATTGCTTTCTTAGAGTTATATGCTTTCAGGCCTTAAAATACATTCAAAAATCACAATATCATAATACTTCAATTCTTAACGGCATTCTAGTATAGAAGATAAGGATCTCCTATTTCAATACTATCGTAGCAGCTTTTTAAAACATAAACTTTCTCCGTTATCATTTTAGAGTTCATTTCTCCTTCTACCACAAGCAGGTATTCATCATAGGGAGGACCATATGGACCATAATACAGTGCAGGTGTATAGCGTTTTTCAATAACTATTCCTTCGCTTATTGTTCCGCATGAAAACAAACTAAACAATGCAATTAGTAACAGGAATATAGTTTTCTTCATTACGTAAATATTTTGTTATTATGATGTTTTATCTTTTTCTAATCCCCTATCTCTTTTTCAGTCCTTCTTTTGCCCAGTATTGAAAGCAGAATCCAAAATGCCATCATGATTCCTAAGATGACACATACGATAATGAGTTTGTCAAATAGCTGTTTGAAAGAGAGATCGGCACTCCCAAAGATATTGTATTTGGCATATGTAAACAGGCTGCCCAGAACCACAAATAGCAGATAGCCAAGAATGATGGTTTTGATTTTTAGTTTTCTTACCGGAATTGCTCCAAAATACAAAAGGGCACTAATAAGAAACAGAGAATTAATGGTCATTAGAATAGCAATGTCTTCAAATTCACTTAATTCCTGACCAAGCACAAACTGCCGGTATATGGCAATTCCCTGCATTGCAAAAATTGTAAGAAAATACATGATGGCTATGATTCTGAGCGCTATCTGCTTATTTCGCTCATCCATATTCATAAACGGTTTTTTATTTTTTGTTTTCATCCCAGAATAGATCATTTAAGGTTTTATCTAATACACTTGCAATCTTGATACAGAGATTTAATGTCGGGTTATACTTTCCTTTTTCAATGAGGCCGATAGTTTGTCTTGTGACTTCACATAAATCGGCAAGCTCTTGTTGAGACAGGCTTTTTTCAACCCTTGCTACTTTGAGTTTTATATTCTCCACAATGTAAATGTAATATAAATATTCCAAAATGCAATATATAAATTGCATTCTAACCCAAAATCTTCCTGTAAATGTGATATGAGTCTTTTGGAAATCTGTTATAGATTATGACATATTATGGAGCATAGGGCTTCATATAGTTATTGGGGAATTCCCAATCAATTCCGGGTGTAACATCATGTTCTAACATAGGGTTCATGAGAACCGGTCCACCATCAAAAGTAAAACTGGTAACAGCAGTATGCTTTAACCAGGGTACCTTTGTTGGATGCTTGATCCCATCTTTATCTACAAATTCATGGTAGTGTACAAATCCTATTGAGGCA
>JBDLIN010000403.1:0-2940 GCA_039714835.1 Bacteroidota bacterium
TGTCTTCCCGGATGAACAAGTGAAGACGGTTTATTCTTAGCCATTTCTCTTGCAGTTTCTCTGATCAGATCTGGATCAATACCAGTGATAGGATAGGCCCATTCAGGAGTATTCTCTTCAATCTCTGCTGCAAATTGTTCGAATCCATATCCATGATCCTTAACATATTCAACATCATATAGTTTTTCTTTTACAATTACATTCATCCAAGCTAAAAGTAAAGCTAAGTCAGTTCCGGGCTTAATAGGCAAATAATACTTTGCTTTACTGGCTGCAACTGAAAATCTTGGATCAACAACAATAACCGATGCACCCTTTTCAACAGCTTCTGCAAATTCCTGTACTTGCGTATTGTGCATGTTTTCACCAAGGTGTGAACCTATCAGTGTAAGGCATCTCGTATTTTCTATATCTGTTCTTTCAGGAGAACCAACTCCTTCACCAAAAGTAAGTTCGAAGCCAATTTCTCGCGGACCACGACATTGTGCAAATGAAGGAGCTGTCATGTTCCTAGTTCCATAAGCTTTCATAGTATGCTTTAAGAAAGCACCACCGACACCATGACTAAACAAGGCCATTGATTCTGGTCCATAATTACCTTTTATCTTCTGCATTTTTTCAGCAATGTATTCTAGTGCTTCATCCCAAGTAACTTCGACCCATTTTTCTTCACCACGTTCATTTTTTCTAATTAGCGGTCGTTTAAGTCTATCTTTACTATAATGAGCTCCAATACCGCCAGTCCCTCTTGGACAAAGTCTGCCGTTACTAAGAGGATCATTCGGATTCCCTTCAATTTTCCATAATTCACCATCTTTTAAATATGCAACTGCTCCGCACTTCCAGAAGCAAACATCACAATACGTTGGAATTTTTTGGATTCCTTTAATTGGTTTCCCAGTTTTTTCATCAATCTTTTTTGCACCTTTTACAACTGAACTTAAAGAAGTTACAGCTGCTGCTGCCGTTACTGTTGCACCAGATATTTTAAGAAAACGTCTTCTGGATAGTGAATTCATGATGCCTTACCTACAATATTTTTTAATAAATTCTTAATGGTTCCACAATTTGAATAATCGGAATACACTTCACATTCTCTGCAACTTTTGCTTTCGCAAATAGTATTTGGGTGAGTAAAGGTCCAACACGGCTGATCTTCACTATTATATGCACCACAAACAGCCCTATCTTCTTGTGAGCAGTTAACAACCTCCCAACAAGGGATTAGAGAATAAATTGCCTTAATGCCGTTTACACTGATCTTTTTTTCATTTATTGCCCTTCTTATACATTCAACTCTTTCGAGGTCTGCTTGCGAGTATAACCTTTGATTAGATTCTTTCTTATGTGGTATAATCAAACCTTCCTTTTCATATACTCTTAATGTAGGGACTGAAATTCCCAATAGTTTTGCGGCGGTACTGATTGAATAGATCGGTTCTTCTTTGGATATATCCATGGTATATATTTTTCTACTTGTTAACAAAGTTGATAATTGTGGTTATCAACTTTGCTGCCAAATAAGATTATGCAATTATGGCTTAAAAACAAACTTGGATGTAAAAGGTTTTATCATTTATGGGAAAGCTATCTGAGAAACTTTACAAAAAGTGAGAATTTTGCATAAATTTTAGATTTATGAAATAATTAGTTATAGAGATTAAATAATAATCGACCTAAAGAAATAAGCGTAAAAAATTTGTAAACTGAACGTTAAGCAGAAAAATCTGTCTGAGGAGTGAAACGACGAGTTATTTTTCTGTAGTGAAGTGCAACAAATTTTAGCTTATTTCTTTCAGTCTTGACCTTTTGTTTCTTTTGGGTCAAGCCAAAAGAAAATCATACATTGGTTAAATTGCATTTTTGTCATGTTTTAACAATTGGGACACCCAAATCTTTCATAGATTTTTATTAACTAGATATTATTAAATAATTTATTTTTTAACCGAATTTTGTGTTGAAAAAAGAGATTGGGAACAAAATAATTGTTGAATTGTAAGACTCTACAATTAGTGATTGATTTGATGTTAGATGTTAGGATAAACGAAGAATATGATTGTTGATTTGTCCTTTTATTTGTTTGTGTTACCCCCGAATATTTCGGGGGTTTTTAATTTTAACACTCCAACTCATCCGAAACTTTGTTATACACTTCATCAGTCAACGAATTATATGAATGACCACTCGGATTAATTGGCTCAAGAAACTTTACACATATCTTTTTAAACGGTCTTGGAATAATACTCCCTTTTGGTAGCGCTTTGTAGGCTCCACCAATTGCAACCGGTACAACCGGTACATTAAGTTCACTACTCAGTATAGCAAATGTTTTTTTGTAATCCCCTAATTGACCATCCTGCGATCTCGTACCTTCCGGAAAGATGATAATATTATTTCCCTTTTTAAGTACTGCAGCCATTTTTTGAAGAGATCCTTTTAAATCTTTATTAATATCCATCACAATAACGTTATTCGTATTCGCAATGAAATTTATAAACTTATTTTTTATATGTTTTTTCTTAGCATAAAAATAGGTCCGTTTCATTATTTTGTTTTTAATATACATAGTAACAAAAAGCCCATCGAAAAAACTTTGATGATTTGGAGCAATTATAACTGGACCCTTCGGAATTCTCTCAGTACCCTCAGCTTTCATTCTGAAATATAAATTAAGAACAACTCTTGACCAATTTTTAAAGAGATTAATTGTGATCCAGCTTTTAGGAAGATTGAGATGAACTGTTTCTTTTAATATCTGTTTCCAGTCGATTGTCTCAATATTAATTCTTGTTTTATTTTCTCTAATATGATTGGATATTTTCTCAACTGTTGAATACTTGTTCAGATCTTCTTCATCTAATTCAACTCCAAAAGTTGAACTAAGAAATGAAAGAAATGTAATTTTGTCTAAAGAATCCAAATTTACATCCATTTCAAGAT
>JBDLIN010000404.1:0-2905 GCA_039714835.1 Bacteroidota bacterium
CTATCTTAATTTTGGATTTTTAGCTCAGATAAATATTTGCAGAAATTTGTTTTTTAACATCAAATCTCTTATATTTTGTATGTTGTCATACAAGAGGTTGCAAGATGAAAAAACAATTAGCGAAATTATTATCATATCTTATACTTTTTTTATTGATTTCAAACTTTATTAGCTGTCAAGATGAAGTAGGTTCATTTACAGTAACTAATAAGAGCAATATCCTAAGAATTCAAGAAACTGTTTCAATAGACTTGATAAAATATAACTACTTCTCTAATCTATCTGTAACAAATCATAAAGGGGAAATAATTGTATCACAGTTAGTTGATAATGATGGTGATGATAAGCCGGATGAAATCTTATTTCAAGATGATTTCAAAGCTCAAGAAGTAAAAACATATCATTTAGTTAAAACAGAAAATCAAATTGAGGATCAATCTAAAGTATATGCAGCTTTTATTAAAGGTAGGGAAGATCTTGCTTGGGAGAGTGATAAAATTGCTTTCAGAATGTATGGACCTCCTTTAGCAAATGAGGTTAATAATGGAATTGATGTTTGGGCAAAGAGAGTTGATTATCTGATCGTTAATAAGTGGTATAAAGAAGAAGCGGAAGGCAAATCTTATCATGTTGATACTGGTGAAGGAGCCGATTTTTTCTCAGTTGGAAAGTCACTTGGAGCAGGAGGTTCTGCTTTATATAGAAATAATTCGCTTTACCAATCAGGTGTTTACAAAAAATATCAAATTATTACTAACGGTCCTATTAGAACAAAATTTAAACTATCATACTCTTTTGAGATTGATGGATCTAAAATTCTAGAAGAAAAAATAGTCTCAATAGATGTAGGCTCTTATCTTAATAGAATAGAAACAACATATAATAAAATTCCAAATGATATAGTTTTTGTTGCCGGATTAGTTAAAAGAGAAAGTACAAATATTTTTAAAGATTCTTCTAATTCCTTTATTTCTCTTTGGGGGAATATTTCGTCAAACGATAATGATGGTGAACTTGGAACGGCTGTGATTTTACCTGACGCAAAAATGCTGACAATCAATGAAGATAACACTCATGTTTTAATCAGCAAAGCTATTGATGAGAGCAAAAAGATTGTTTACTACTCTGGAGCTGGTTGGAGCAAGCAAAGGGATTTCAAAACAGAGGATGATTGGATTATATATTTAAATGACTTTTATCAGAAATTGAATAATCCACTTATTATCGATTTTAAGTAATATCTAAAATTATAATAGAATTAAAATGCAAAAAGAAGATATTATAAAATTTATTGAAGAATCAAAGATTATTGCTGTTGTTAGATTGAGTGATTCTAAAAATGCATTAAAAGTTGTAGAAGCAATTATAAAAGGTGGGGTTAAAGTTATTGAACTTACATTGACGACTCCAAATGCCTATGAGATTATTAAAGAACTTGACAACAATTTTTCAGATTCTGTATTAATAGGTGCAGGTTCAGTATTAAATAATGATATGGCAGAAAAGGCAATTGACCATGGAGCTAAATACATTGTGTCTCCAATACTACTGCCTGAGTTAATTGATTTTGTCCATTCATATAATATCCCGGTTATGGTCGGGGCGTATACACCAACAGAAATATTTACAGCGCAGAAGCTTGGATCTGATATAGTTAAAGTATTCCCTGCGGATGGTTTAGGTAGGAAGTACTTTCAAGCTATTAAAGCTCCAATGCCTCATTTAAAAATAATGCCTACAGGTGGTGTATCTTTAACTAATGCAAAGCAGTGGATTGAAGCTGGAGCTGCTGCGGTAGGTGTTGGTAGCGCTTTAGTAGAGAATTCATTAATACTTTCTGAAAAGTATGAAGCAATTACTGAGAATGCAAAAATAATCGTGAATAATGTTAAATAAATAGGTAGATAGGATAAAATTTTTAATTTATTAGTATGAGATAGAAATGGCACAAGCAAGTATGTTTACAACTATAACAGATAAAACACCACTAAGTCAAAAAGTGGCAATGAAAATTGAAGAAGCTATTTTAGGAAAACAATTAGCTCCAGGAGATAAACTTCCGTCAGAACATGAATTGTGTGAGCAATTTGGTGTTTCTAGAACTTCTGTGAGAGAAGCTGTAAGAATATTAACAACCCAAGGTATTGTAGAGGTAGAGAAAGGGCGAGGAATTTTCGTAAAAAATCTTTCAACAAAGAGTGTAACAAACAGTATACTTCAGTTTTATAAACATAGATTAGATGGAGATTATGCTCTAGATCTTATTCATACTCGTCAAGCTCTCGAACCAAGCATTGCCTACTATGCTGCTTTAAACAGGACAGATAAAGATCTAGAGAAAATTGAGAATAATATTATTCTCATAGATAAAAATCATGATAATCCAGAATTGAGTGCAAAGTATGACCTAAAGTTTCATGATTCTCTTGCGGTGGCATCAAAAAATATGTTATTTGTTTTATTTATGAGACCTTTACATCACTTGATACCTGCGATAAAGACTAAGATACATGCTAAACTGAAAGGTTCAACCGATATTGCAATGATTTGGCATAATAAGATTTTTGAAGCCGTGAGAAAGCAAGATGCTGATGTTGCAAGGGATGCAATGATTGAACACTTGAAAATAGCTGAGGAACAAATTAATTCATTATATATTCTCAAAACAGAAAAAAATTGAGGTTAATTTATGGAAGTAAGATATTCACCAGACGAAAAGGGTTTTAAAAGAATGACAACTGATGAGTTAAGAGAAAAATTTATTATTAAGCTTTTTGAAAAAGATAAAATACTGATGGTGTATTCAGATATTGACCGTTCTATAACTGCTTCAGCAGTTCCTGTGAAAAAACAGTTAGAACTAAAAGCTTCGAAAAAAGAAATGGCTGCCAAATATTTTGCAGAG
>JBDLIN010000405.1:0-2887 GCA_039714835.1 Bacteroidota bacterium
ATTTTCAATAATAAATGTGAAAAATGGATAAAATTAAAAGATTTATTTTTGTCAGCATTGCATTAATAGCATTTATTGCTGTTGGTTGTCAAAAAGCTGAGTATGAAGTTCCACTTATTCCACTGGAAGATTTCTTTAAAAATCCACAAAACACTCACTTTGAATTATCACCCAATGGTGAATTTATTGCTTCCCTAAAACCTTGGAAAAACCGGCTAAATATATTTATTCAAAAAGTAGGTGAAGATAGTCTAATACAAATTACAAAATCAGAAACCCGAGATATAGCAAAGTTTTTCTGGGCAAATGATAGGAAAATCCTATTTCTGCAAGATATCCACAATAATGACCATTATTCTCTTTTCTGTACAAATATTATGGAGGGGAAATCAAGAGAATTAACTAACTCGAAAAATTCTACAACTCATATTATTGATGATCTCTCTGAAAATGAAGATGAGATAATCATTCAGACAAATGAACGTGATCCAAAAGTATTTGATGTTTATAGGTTAAATCTGATTTCAGGTAAGAAAAAAGTCATTGCACAAAATCCGGGAAATATTACACATTGGCTAACTGATTTTGATGGGAAATTAAGAGTTGCTATGGCGACCGATGGAGTTAACCATAGTATTCTCTATAGAAAAAGAGAGAGTGACAAATTAAAAATTGTTAAAAAAATAAATTTTAAAGATAAATTTTACCCGATCCAATTTACACCGGACAATAAATATATTTACGTTATCTCCGATGAAAAAGGTGATCGTACAGCATTAATTAGGTATGACATCGAAAGAAATTATGAGTTGGAAGTAGTTTATGAACATCCTGAAGTTGATATAGAATACGTAAGATATTCAAAAAAGAAAAGGGATATTACTGGAGTGTCGGTAATAACTTCAAAACGAGAATTCAACTTTTGGGATGAAGCTAGAAGAGCGATTCAAATCAATGTCGAGAAAAAGCTGCCCAATATGGAAATTAGTGTTGAAAGTACTGATGAAGATGAAAAAAGAATTTTAATTAAAGCTTCTTCAGATAAATCCTATGGAGCCTATTATCTCTATGAAACTGAAAATGATAAATTGACAAAAATTGCTGAAATCAGTCCTTGGTTGGATCCTTCCCACATGGCTGATATGAAACCGATCAGATATATTTCACGTGACGGCTTAACAATTCATGGGTATCTGACTCTTCCTCGAATTTCAGTTATTAAAGATTTACCTGTTGTAGTTTTCCCGCATGGAGGTCCTTGGCTTAGAGATAAATGGGGTTTCAACGAAGCTGTGCAATTTTACGCTAATAGAGGCTATGCTGTTTTACAAGTAAATTATAGAGGATCATCAGGGTATGGAAAGAAATTTCTGAGTGCTGGTTATAAAGAGTGGGGAGGAAAAATTCAAAATGATATCACAGATGGGGTACGCTGGCTGATCAATCAAGGTATTGTTGATTCAAACCGCATTGGTATTGTTGGTTATTCATTTGGAGGGTATTCCGCTCTTCAAGGGTTGGTTTCTGCTCCTGATCTCTATGCTTGCAGTGTTAGTTTAGTTGGGATATCAGATATTCTTTCTTTTCTTGAAACAATTCCTCCAACTTGGATTCCCTTTAAAAAAATGCTCTATGAAATTGTTGGAGATCCAATTAAGGATAAGGAACAATTAATTAATGCATCACCTTACTGGAATATTGATAAAATTAAAGCTCCCATGTTTATTGCTCAAGGGGCTAATGATACTAAAGTTAAAATTTCTCAGGTCGATGATTTTGTTAAAAAATTACTTGATAAAGGTGTCACAGTCCAATATATGGTTAAGGATAATGAAGGTCATGGATTTAGGAATGAAGAGAATAGAATAGATTTTTATAGAGAAACTGAGAAATTCTTAGCAAAATATCTTAAAGGCAGAAAGGAAAGGAAATAGCCGATACTCTCTTTCAATTAAACCTTTAATCAACCAGGATTAAAAATTAGAATTAAAATTTGTGTCGAACATTATTTTAATACATTTACAAGTTATAAATTGATAAAGTAAATCAGTAAACTGGTTATTTGTTCACTTCTTTTTCTATTAACCCAACTTAAGTTGTGGGTTAATAATAGCTAAGGTACATCCCTTAACCGTTTCAACGGTTTTAAGAAATCCAATCATAATTATGGCATAGATCACATTTTCATCAAATCAATATTTATTAGTCTATAACATTTTTACTATCTTCACAAACTAGAATTATAACAATTTTAAAAGCCGTCAAGAATGAAAAATCTAAATGAATATAAGCATGTAATTTGGGACTGGAATGGTACACTTTTCAATGATGTCGAACTCTGTGCTGACATAATGAATAATTTAATGATTAAAGATAATCTGGGAACAATAACTGTTGATGAGTATCGTGATGTTTTTACTTTTCCTGTAAAGAAGTATTACGAACTTTTAGGTCATGATGTTTGCGATGAAAATTGGGAAAAAATAAGTCACGACTTTATTGATGAATACGAAAGCAGAAAATATGAAGCGGGGCTTTATCATGATGCTAAAATTGTATTGGATAGAATCAATCAGCTAGGTATATCCCAATCTGTTCTTTCTGCTTATTCACAGCATACTTTGGAAGATTTAATTAATCATTTTGGATTATCTAAATATTTTATACGATTAGTCGGATTGGATAATATTTATGCAGCGAGCAAATTAGATAATGGGAAAAAGTGGATGAATGAACTTGGCCTTGAAAAAGGGGAAGTCCTTTTAATAGGTGATACGCTGCATGATTGTGAAGTGGCTCATGAAATTGGAGCAGATTCAATTTTACTATCAATTGGTCATCAATCAAAAGAAAGATTGATAACTTGCGAGATTCCTCTAATTGATAG
>JBDLIN010000406.1:0-2876 GCA_039714835.1 Bacteroidota bacterium
GCTCTTATAGGAAGATTAAATGTTGCTCCGTTATTGTTATTCGTATAACCAACATCTTCCCAACTATTACTATTAACATTAAAGAATTGAAGACTATCCAAAACATAATTGAGTGTTACCTCGGTTGATATGTTTTTTGTATAATCCTTATTCATTAACATGAAGTAATCATCTTCAGTTTTATCTTTGAAATAACCGACTACAAGATCAGTATCAGTAGAAACTGATTTAACAATTCCATCAGCCGGAAGCCTCCACTTATTCTCATTGGTGATTGAATGATAAGCCCCAACTGTCTTTAACTGAATCATCATTTGACTCAGTGAATCTATCTCTGCGTTAATATTTTGAATTGATGGATATATTATTTCTCTATCAGGATTACCTGTTAATCCCCAGTTCCCATGCCAATGAAACCAGATCAATCCATGAACACCATACGCTAAAGAGGAATAAACTAACCATCTATGTTCAGCTTCATCAGGTGTTCGCCAGTTTAAATGCTCTTCAACTGTACCATTAGTACCAATCCCTTGAATAATATTGCAGAATGGAATATCATACTTAAGCGCATATTGACGTATTATACTTAAGTTACTAAAATACTCACCTCCATCATAACCGTTAAAAAAGTGGTATCTGTCATAGCTTAATAGTTCCAGTTTCGTTATCTGCAAAAGTTCATCAATATATTCTCTATATCCCTCACCACTTGGCCAGATATTAACAAAGTTCAATCTTGATGGATCACTTTCTCTTATCCGCTCTACAACCTTTCCAATATTAGGAAAAGCTTGCTTATGTGGTTCATCACAGATATGATATCCTAACAAATTTGGGTCATCTTTATACTTATTAACTACGGCATCTAATCTTTGGAGCATTTCTTCAGTTACCTCTGGAGGAGTTTGTTTATCAGGAGCTCGTAAATATAACTCTCCAATAATTGGAGTAATTAATAAATAGTATTTTAATCGATGCTGCTGAATCTTCTGCATCAATGCATCATCATCTCTTACCCAAAGAGCATTATTAAAGTTTGCATTTTTATAATATGCAAAGACTGTATCTTCGTAAGGAGGACCATACCATGCATAAGGGGGTGACCAAGCACTTAATAGAAATTCTTTCTGATCCCAGTATTTATCAGTAACATTTACTGTAATAATTTTTTCTGTAGTGTCAGTGTCATTGAAAAGTTTTAATTTAATATCATGTTCTCCTAATTCAGAAAACATAAGAGACCAATGAATTGAATCAGTAAGCTCCTTATACAGAACTCCATGATCATTTTCTATGGAGCCATTAACCAAAGAGACCCTTTCAGGTAGAATCAATTTACTTCTTAAGTGAGTTTCGATATCTCCTTCATTTTTTACAAGTGCGAAAAAGGGAATTTCCTCGACAAGTTTAATAACTGTTCTGATTGGAGTAAAGTTTTTGATAGCAGGTTTTGGTCCAAAACGAACAATTCTGATATAATCAATCTCAACTTGCGAACCGACATCAGGATTGAAATCCAAACGCATAATTTTAGTAATTTTTCCAATCCATTGATTGCTTAAATAAACAGGAATATCAAACTCTTGAAATGTAGAATTTCCATTGGTGAAAAACTGACTGTACCCCCAGAAACCAGAATCGTTGTTCCACATTATTTTACCTGAACTGGCACCAGGTATCTTTAACCTTATCTGAATATATCCATATTCTGAAGCATTAAGTTCAAAAGTCTCACTCCATAAAGCGGGAAAAACATTTGCTACTGTTGCTTTTAAATAACCGTTTTCAACTACAGAATCTTTAAAATTACTGCTTAAGATGATCCCTTCAAAATTACCATCTTCATTAAACTCCCAAGATTTTCCAATTTCTTGAGCGTTGATAATGATTGAGAACACGAATAAACTTAAAAGTATAGCTTTCAATGCTAGTAAACCTTTCCTCACAGAAATCTTTGAATAACATATCGTTCCGGTTCTCAATTCTTTTTAAGATACTGAAATCTCTAACATTTTTAGAGATTCCAGCCTGTCTGCCGACAAAGGCAGGCACAAAAGACAACCGGAATGACAGTCTATAGTAGGTTATTCAAAGGTTCCTCATATTTAATGACTTAGAATATCTTTTGAAATTTCAGTTCGCTCTAAATTGTTACTTTTAATAGCAACTTTTAATTCTTTACCACCGCCAGCTTGAAAATATAAAACCTTAATTTTATGCAGACCTTTCTGTAATGCAATCTCTCCATCTTTTTCATAGGCTCCATGCAGTCCATCGTTATCTACTACTAGTTTATCCCCAACATATAAATGACTTCCATCATTTGATAATAATGAGAATGTATAAACACCATCGCTTGGAATTTCAATATATCCCTTGTATATCATTCCAAACTGTTCAGGTAACAGATCATCTTTAAGGGGGAATACTATATTTTCTATTTCCCCTTTCTTTGTCGGTTTAAGATTTTCAAGTTCTATTGTTGATTTAATTTGCTGAGTAGGTTCAAAGTATAAATATTTTAAACCTTTTTTTTGTGCTTTTATTGAAATCGGTTTACGAAGACTTTCTTTAATATAATTAGCTTTATATACTTTGCTATAGTTACCATCATAAGAGTATTCTCTAACTTTTAAAAGCGTAGTTTCTGTCAATGATATTGGGGTTTTATAAAGAGGAGAGTTTTTTGTCGGATCATTTCCATCTATTGTGTAGTACAATTCTGAACCAAATTTCCCCGGAACCAGTTCAACGATTATATTTTCAATAAAGACTTTATTATTTGTGAGTCCTTTTACTTTTGGCCAAAAGTAATTAATTTTCAATTCATCAAGTCTACTATAGTGCTTACCCATTCTATCTAAGAAATTCGA
>JBDLIN010000407.1:0-2867 GCA_039714835.1 Bacteroidota bacterium
GCTTCCTCACCAACTTTCTGAGCTATTTTTTTTATTCCTTTATTGAAAAGGGAAGAAGTATACGATTTCTCTGAAGGATTGATCTTTCTTTCGTGAATAATTTCTTCAAGGTTATATAGAAAATCGCGGTTTGAAGTTAATGTTTCATTAAAGCAGGTATCACTACCAGTATGACAAGTTGGGCCTTGAGGATCAGCTTTGATAAGTATAGTATCGTTGTCACAATCAACAAGAATATCTTTAACAATTAAATAATTTTCTGAGGTTTCTCCTTTAGTCCACAGGCGTTTTTTTGAACGACTAAAAAATGTAACTTTACCAATCTGTTTGGTTTTCTCGAGCGCTTCTTCATTCATATATCCAAGCATCAGTACTGTACCGGATTTATAATCTTGAACAATTGCCGGAATGAGTCCGTTTTCTTTGTTAAAATCTACATTCATAATCTCACCGGAATATTATTATCATTTAGATATTTTTTTAAATCTGGAATTTCAATCTCAGCAAAATGAAAAATACTGGCAGCAAGTGCTGCGTCAGCTTTACCATTTTGGAATACATCAACAAAATGCTCCATGTTACCTGCTCCTCCAGATGCAACCACAGGAACAGGAAGAAGTTCAGAAATTGTTTTTGTTATTTCTATTGCAAATCCATTTTTAGTTCCATCATGATCCATAGATGTAAGCAGTATTTCACCCACTCCACGTTTAACTGCTTCTGTAACCCAAGGAATTAGTTCTAAATTCGTTTCTGTTCTTCCCCCTTGAGTAAATACTTTTTGCTTTGAGCCAACCAATTTTGTGTCCACAGATAATACTACACACTGACTACCAAATCTCTTTGCTAATACATCAATTAAATCTGGATTGTTAACTGCAGATGAATTAACTGTAATTTTATCCGCACCAGCATCTAATAAATTGCTAACATTTTCCTCATCGCTGATTCCTCCGCCAACAGTAAATGGAATATTTATATATCGTGCTATTCTCTTAACCAACTCAACAAGAGTATCTCGTCGTTCAACTGTAGCGGTGATATCAAGAAAAACAAGTTCGTCAGCACCGACTTCTGCATACTTCATTCCCAATTCCACAGGATCCCCTGCATCACGAAGATTAAGAAAGTTAATTCCTTTTACAGTTTTCCCATCCTTGATATCCAAGCAAGGAATTATTCTTTTAGTCAACATAAAAATCTCTCAAGTTCTTTCAATTTAATGTTTCCTTCATAAATTGATTTACCAATAATAGCACCATCAATATTCATCTCATTCAGTTTTTCAATGTCAGAAATATTTGAAATTCCACCACTGGCAATTAATTGAATTCCTGGAATTTCTTTCTTGATCAATTCATACAAATCAAATGCTGGTCCGCTCAAAACTCCATCTTTAGAAATATCAGTTACAATTGTTTCCTTAAATCCTAATGAATGATAATCATATATAAATTCAATGAGTGGAAGCTCTGTGTCATCTTGCCAAGCATTAATTGAAACAATTCCGTTTATTGTATCGGCACCGAGAATAATTTTTTCACTACTGTAATTATTTAACCAACGTAGAACCATCTCTTTATTAGTTGCAGCAACACTTCCTGCAGTAATTTTTGATGCTCCACTCGCAAATGCAATTTGCAGATCTTTATCTGAGCGAAGACCTCCTCCAAAATCGATTATTAAATTCGTTTCATTCGAGATAGATTCTAAAATATTCCAATTGATTATTCGTTTAGCTTTAGCTCCATCAAGATCAACAAGGTGTAAATATTTTATTCCATAAGATTCAAATTCTTTTGCAACCTCAACAGGATTTTCATTGTAAACTTTCTTATCAGCGTAGTTGCCCTTAGTTAAGCGAACACACTTACCATCAATTAAATCAATTGCCGGAATAATTCTTATCATGTTAACTCTATAAAATTTTTTAATATTTGCTCTCCAATAGTACTACTCTTTTCAGGATGAAACTGTAGTGCATAGAAATTTTCTTTATGCAATGCGGCACTGAAAGGGAGAATGTAATCAGTTTCTGCAATAGTATATTTGCTTAATTCAGCATAATAACTGTGTACAAAATAAACAAATGGATTTTCTGGAAGATCTTGGAAAAGCTTACTATCATTGAGCTTAATAGAATTCCAACCCATATGTGGCACTTTTTTTTCTGGTGGAAAAAGTTTAACCTCTTCATCAAATATGTTTAAACACTTTGTGTCATTCTCTTCAGAATGATTACAAAGTAATTGTAATCCAAGACAAACTCCAAGAAAAGGCTGCTTCAAATTAGGAATTACCTTATCCAATCCATTTTGTTGTAAAAAACTCATAGCGCTGTTGGCTTCCCCAACCCCGGGGAAAATGACCTTATCAGCTGATTGAATTTCTTTAACGTCGCTAGTTATAATTGCACTATATCCAATGCGTTTCAAAGCAGAAGATACTGAGTAAACATTGCCAGCATTATATTTAATAATTACAATTTTCTGGTCTCTCGATACTAGATTCTTGTGTCTTGTGTCTTGTGTCTTACTTCCTGTTAACATTATCTAAATCATTCCTTTTGTACTTGGTACTTCCGGATTATCAGAACTTCTTTTTACTGCTTGTTTAATAGAACGACCAAATGCTTTAAATATTCCTTCAATTTTATGATGTTCATTATTTCCTTTTGCTTTAATGTAAAGATTACACTTTGCTGCATCAGAAAATGATTTGAAAAAATGAGAAAACATTTCTGTCGGCATATCACCAACATATTCTCTATTGAATTTTACTCTCCATTGAAGCCAGTTTCTACCAGAAAAATCAATAGCAACACCTGCAATTATATCATCCATTGGAAGCATAAAACCGTATCGTTC
>JBDLIN010000408.1:0-2860 GCA_039714835.1 Bacteroidota bacterium
ATATGAACCTCAATTATTAACACTTGGGAAAGAAGTAGTTTTTGGTACAATTGAGAAGGATGTTGTTAAAGTAAAGTTTGCTGAACGAACTGGAAGCAAGTATATATTAAAACATTCATGTAATATGAGTGAAGAGTGTCCGTCATGTGCAAAAGAGATGTGGTTAGAGCTCAATATGTGTGGTAATAAGTATAAAGTCACTTTTGTCTATGATGCTAAAAGTAACGATCAAATTTGGTTAAGAGTATATAAGTACGAGAGGTTATAAAACAAATAAAATTTCAATATAAAAGAGGACCCGAAATCATTCAACAGATCTCACACTAAGCACCCAACTTGTCCGCCACTCGTCCGACGTTTTTATGGCGGATATCCAGTTTACACGCCGCATCTTTGGCGGGCATCTAGCATCTAGAAACAAAAAGTTTTTTAAAATCATACATTTAATAGGTTTAATTTGTTTGTATTTAGCAAATTTCATTCTGAAGGAGAAGATGATAATAGCAAAATAAAGACTGCGGATACATGAAAGAATGGATGTAAAAATAGTTAGTTACTATTTTCGATAGGCTTATACTCCGGTACGATCTCTCTCATTAAAGAGATCATTTCTTCTCGGCTGTTGTTGTTATGTTTAGCATAATCGATTAGCGAAGTAACAAGCTCCTCAAAGTTTGGATGCACCCAGGTGGCTGCATTCTCTGCACGGAAGATCTTTTTATGCTTTGTGATAGAATAATCTTCTCCCTCTAAAAATAGTTCCTCGAACATTTTCTCACCGGGACGAAGACCGGTGATCTCAATATCAATATCATCACCAAATTTTAAACCCGAAAATTGGATCATATCTTTTGCAAGATCTATCACCTTGACTGGTTCACCCATATCAAGGACAAAGATCTCGCCACCTTCATTTAGGGTTGATGCTTGAAGAACAAGCTGCACAGCTTCAGGAATAGTCATAAAATATCGTTTGATATTAGGATCAGTAATTTTTATGGGACCGCCATTTGCGATTTGTTTCTCAAAAATGCCAAATACACTTCCTCGGCTTCCGAGCACGTTACCAAATCTTACAGCACTATATTCAACATTATGTTTATTTGCGGCATTAAGAACAACCATCTCAGCCATTCTCTTTGATGTACCCATAATATTTGTAGGATTAACTGCTTTATCCGAAGAGATCAGAATAAATTTTTTGATGTCATTTTCTATTGATGCATTAATTAAGTTCTGTGTTCCGAGAACATTATTAGTAATAGCTTCTTCAAGATTTCCTTCCATTAGCGGGACATGCTTATGTGCAGCAGCATGAAAAATAATTTGCGGCCTATATTCTCTAATGATAGCATTAATTCTTTTCCTATTTCGAATATCGGCAATAACTGGAATTAACTTTTCCTCTAAATAAAAATCTGAGTTAATAAGTTCCTGCTCTATTTCAAAAACTGAGTTTTCACCATGGCCAAGAAGAATAATTCTATGAGGATTAAAACTCGAAATCTGTCTAACCATCTCACCGCCAATTGATCCTCCGGCTCCCGAAACCAGTACAGTTTTTTCTCTGATCAGTTCACGTACATAATCAAAGTTCATCTTAATGGCATCTCTACGTAAAATATCTTCAAGTTTGACCTTTCTTATGGAACTTGTTCTAATTTTACCACTGATTATCGACTGAATAGAGGGTATTGTTAATAATTCTACCGATTCATTGCTACACTTGTTATAAATTTCCTTTATTTTCTTACCTGGTGCAGTAGGTATTGCAATTATAATCTTACTTATTTTTTTCTTTTGAACAATACTGCACATATTATCTATACCGGCTAGTACGGGAATGCCCTTAATTTTTAATCCATGCTTTTCTTTATCATCATCTAAAAAACCAACTACTTTTCCAAATGTTGGATTATGAAGAAGCTCATTCAAAACCAATAATCCAGCGTCTCCGGCTCCAATAATCAAAACATTTATATCAGAACTCTCACGATTAATACGGTAATTCATGGCTTCGAACAATCTAACGCTAAACCGGGAGAAAGCTACTATAGAGATAGAAATAGTACCATCAATCAAGGGAAGGGAATAGGGAAATCGTGCTACAAGAGGGGCATGAATATATCCAAGCACGTAAAAAATAAAAACTTCAATCAATATTATAAAAATTCCGGCAAAAACAATACGGGCAAGTTCATCTATACTGGCAGATCGCCAGATTCTATTGTACAAACCGAAATAATAGAAAACAGGGAGCTTGATAAATGCAAGAATAATAGTAAGCTGAATTAATGAAATTCCGTAAATGGATAGATCCAAATTTCCTTCCAAGCGAAGGAATAAAGATAGAAGTGGGGATAATAATATCACCACTATGTCTATAAAGAGAAAGTGGCGATTTCTTAATTGGCCAACAATATTTGAGATTTTTTGAAGTGGCATAAACCCTTTTTAATTACAACAGCAAATATACACATACTACAATTAACAATGTATAATTTACAATTTACAATTAAGAAACAATTGAATTATTAAGGATTGTTGGTATTATTTGTAGGTTATTGGAATGAAAGGAGTAAATTTGTCATCGTGAAGGAGTCAGCCGTATGGCAGACAGGGGATTATTGTAAGCCTTCTTACAATGAAATATCTCTTCTAAACAGAACGTGTGCGGTTGTTTTAAGGATTATATCAATATCAAGCAGTAAAGACTTTCTCTCTTTATACTCTAATTCGTATTTTACTTTGATCTCGGGAGGAAGTTCTCCGTTCCCATTGATCTGAGCAAGACCGGTAAGTCCTGGTAGAAGTTTATCTAACTCTAATTCCTTGCGGAGTTCAACAAGGTCACCCTCAC
>JBDLIN010000409.1:0-2857 GCA_039714835.1 Bacteroidota bacterium
AATATATCCCAATAACTGGGAAGAGTATTTGAGAAAATACTAAGTAATCAGATAAATCCAAGTAAGGTTTGCTAATAGAGAAGTTACTTTTTTATTTACTTAAGCAGAATAGAGGTTCACTTATTATTTCAGAAAAAGCCTTTCAACACAAGAAAACTGAGTTTACATAATTCCTAAACACATTTTATCAGTTTTTGTTCAGATTTTCAACTACACTTTGTCCGAAAAAATATCATCTGGTGTCAGGTATTATTTATAGCTGAAACTAAGGATATACCCTGCATGTTTCTTATTATTGTATTAATCAAAACTAAGAGAACTAAGGTTAATAATATAATACTCTAAATAATGGCTATACCATGTGACCTTAATATCAAATCAATATACACATGAAACAAGGACTTTTAAAAAAAATACTAACAGGAAGTTTATTTGCTGCAATTCTATGTGTTAGTTGTAATAAAGATGATGATTCACTGAATTCATCAGATGACAAGAAAACAAATACCACTGCAGAAATACAATGTAATTGTAATGATGTATGTGAACCGGAAACTACGGTCGGCTCTTTTAAGGAGGGAGAAGCATTTGATCAGAATTCAGCAGTGAGTTTTACAGTAAATGTCACTAAAATTGGGGATTATAAATTGCATACCGAAGTTATAAACGGATATAGTTTAAAAGCTGAAGGAAGTTTTTCTGAACTTGGCGCACAAACTTTACAACTATATGCAGAGGGTACTCCTGTAGCACAACAAACGGATTACTTTAATATAAATATAGGTGAATCTAATTGTTCCTTGGCTGTAGATATTGCCTCAAGCAAATTTCTGGGCTTAGATAATAAAATTGTTATATTCAGTGGTTTGTTAGGTTTTCCTGATGAATTAGGATTAACATTCGCTATGGACGGATATGGTAAATCGCTTTGGAGTGAGACATACCTAAGTGAATCATATGCAATCGAGGATGATATCTTATATTTAATTACCGAAGAAGAGAAAATCTCCGCATTAAATATTCTAACAGGTGAAGCAATATGGAAAAATGAAAATCATCAGTATTTACAAGGGCTAACATTAGCCGAAGGTGTTCTGTATTCAAATATAAATAACGGTATAAAGGCTTTTGATGCCGAAACCGGTAATTTTTTATGGGAATTCTCTACCGAATCAAATAATTATATTAATCCAATTCCTGTTGTCAACAATAATCAAATATATTTAGGTGATGATAAGGTTTATGCTTTAAACCTCGATGGAACCTTATCCTGGGAGATGACTCCTCCTAACTCAAGCTCTTTTATATTTTCAAGTCTAACATTTGATGGCGATATGCTCTATGTTTCAGATGAAGAGAATTTATACGCAATTAATACTATTAACAAAAATGTAGTGTGGGAATATAACACTGGGCGCTCATATGCTTCAACTGTGTCGAATGGTAAAATTTATGCACGAGGAAATGCTTTATACTGTTTAGATAGTCAGACAGGAGAATTAATATGGAGTAATCCTTTACCGGTAAAGAATTATTCATGGCCAACTGTATCAGAAGGGGTTGTTTATGTTACAGACAGGTATACTAAGGCAATTGATGCGGAAACAGGCACAGAAATGTGGAGTATAGCGGAAGGTAGTGACAAAATATGTTCACCTACCGTTTGTGAAAATCTTTTGTTTTATTGTGAAGTCGGGAGCGGATTACGGGTAGTTAAAAAAGATGATGCCAGTTATGTATGGTCGTATGGAAGAAAAGATTATAATAGAGAATACTTAACTCTACAATCATCTCCGGTTGTATACGATACCCAGACAAAAGAAGTTTATTACCCTGTTGTAAGTGGGAATAAACAATAGAAAATAGTTGGCAATTTTCATTGAGATAAATAGTTGTTTTTTATGAGGAATTCTATTTTAATAATTATGGTGATGATGTTATTAGGTGTTAAAAATATCGCTCAACCAGTTATACCACTGGAACACCAAAAAAAATCAGATATTTACCAACACAATAAGAAACTTAAATACGATTTTAAGAAAGATGCACGCAAGTTAAGTATGTATAATGATATAGATTTTACATCTGTTTACATACATAAATATTATAGTGAATCGTATAAAGATAGTACATTTTACTTTATACGTTTCTTTAACGATGGCAGGGTATTTATGAGTGACTACTACTACTCAGAGCCTACAGAGAAAGAGTGCAATAATTTAACGTATGGAAGAAGAGGATATTATCGTATTAGGGAGTTTATAGAAATGGAATTTTATATAAATGGGTATGATGGTTATTGGATTTATGTTTGTGAAATATATGATGACAAACTATCATACAAGGAGAAAAAACCAAGATTTTTTCCTTTTCTAACGTTAAAAAAGGAAAAGCAGTTAATAGAAATGGTGATCTATAATAAAGATGTTCACCTGTATACAGATGAGTCTTGGTAAGGTTTATAAATAGAGAAGTTACTTTTTTATTTACCTAAAGCAAAAAAGTACTATATAACTATTAAATCACAACTTTTCTGTGAAAAAACAATAAAGGGCTGTAATTTTTTGTCTGAAATTATCTTGTGTAAAGTAGGGGGTCTTTATTAATAAATTAAATATATGATTTTTATTATCAATATATTACAGGTTGAAAACTAATTCAATTTATAACTATGAAACGTGCATGAGCAAAGCATTCTCATATGGGGAATGACTGTAATGCGAGTTACATCTGACCAAAACATAAAAATAATAGACAGATGAAAAACAGATTTATTTTACCAATTTTTACTTTTTTATTGTTAACTGTAATATCATGTTCAAAGGACGATCCCGATATTACAGATAAGGACAAAAAA
>JBDLIN010000410.1:0-2840 GCA_039714835.1 Bacteroidota bacterium
TGCTTTTCTTCCTTTCGGTTCAATCTCCGTCATACTTTTAATTATTCCGCCAGACAAATAGATATCTAATTTTTCTTTATCGGTTAATTCAATAATATTTTCAGATATATGTTTCTGGAATACCTGCAATGCAAGTGTATGGAGAACGACAACTCCATTTTTATCGATCTTGCCTAACTTCAGTCCCAGCCTGTTGAACAGGTTAATGTTCTCTGCATTCCAATCAGCATCAATAAAGTGTATCTCATTTTTTTTAACGAGATATTTATACTTGTTAAACATTTCCATCGGAATACCATACCAGTTACTCAATTCTTCAATATAGCTTTTCATAATCTTATGATTCCACTTTACAAAATTGAGTTGAGACTGCTTTATCTCTGCTTTAACCGGTGCTGTGGTTTCACCAACTTTTTTCAGCTTGGCAATAAAGAATCCTTCAGAGTTAATTTCCCATGGGATTATTCTCCTTGTCTTTGCCAGCTCGGGACTCAGTTTTTCATCACCGTAACTTGTAAATCCGGGATGTGATTTTACAGGAAGCTCAATATCGATAAGCTCAACCGGATATTTTTTCAGAATTCTATTAATTAGAAATTCATTCTCCTCTAAAGTCAATGTACATGTGGAGTAAACTATCTCCCCTCCAACTTTTAGAGATTTGATCGCACTGACGAGGAGTTTCATTTGCGTTTCACTTAATCGTAATGCATGATTTGTATTCCACCATTTGCTTACTTCCTGCTTCTTCTGTACGATCCCGAGTCCGGTACAGGGCGCATCAACAAGTATTTTATCGAAACAGCTGTCAAAGTGTTTGCTTAACCATTCCCCTTTGCTGATGATCATTCCACTGTTTATTATGTTCAGCTTATCAAGATTATGAGCAAGAGATTTTGTTCTATTCACATTCGACTCATTTACATAAAGTATTCCGGTGTTGCCCATCATTTGTGCAAGCTGTGTCGCTTTTGATCCAGGAGCTGCGCACATATCGAGTGTCATATCGGAATAAGAGGGCTCCAATATTAATGGCGGTATCATTGACGAAAGAGATTGTATATAATATTTACCAAGTGTAAATTCCAAAGTTTTACCAATAACAGAACCTCCGGCTAGAACTTTGTAAGCATTGGGGACATTAGCAACTTTTTCAAGTTCAACTTCATAGTGCTTCAATCTTTCAATGGTTTCAGCTTGTTCACTTTCTGTGCCGCTCATGCGAATGTAAGGTATGTAATCAGATTCGATAAACTCTTTGTAACGCTTAAAAAAGTCATCCCCAAAAACAGACTTGATATATGACTCAATATTTTCACTTACTTCAATCAATTTTTTTATTCCTTGATACCAAATAATCTAATAACAGATGCAGGTCCCCAATGAGATTTACTTTCTTTTAATTCAATCTGTTCTTCACCAAATTCAACATGTTCAAAATCTTTGTAGTATTCTAAGATCTCTTCAAGTGAATAAAGAGCGTTTTTATTTCGGGGTCCTCCTGACCCGTGCTTGAGCTGGTTATTGCTGAACACTTCAACAATTATTGCCCCACCCTGTTTTATAGAATCGGCAATATTTGAATGTATTTTCTCCTTTTCAGGTGACTGCAGATGAAGAAATACTATTCCTACGGCATCATAATAATCTCTTGGATAATCAAAATGTGAAAGGTCTTCATTTATTATTTCATAGGAAACACTATCATGTTCAGCATAATGTGCGGCTTTGTTGACTGCTACGGAACTAAAATCTACAGAAGTAACATTCCAATTATTTTTTGCAGCATAGATGGAGTTCCGGCCTTCTCCGTCACCGGGTAAAAATAATTTTCCCGGATTAAGTTTGTTGATACATTCCTTGAAATATGCATTCGGTTCTTTTCCGTAAATAAGATCATTTTGTAAGTATCTCTCATCCCAAGATTTTCTGTAATCTCTCATTGAATTATTTTCTCAATTAAGATTATTTGATCTGTTCTGTCTTGGATTGCCTTAGAAGAAGATACAATCCAAAAATAACCAGCGGTATGCTCAATAATTGTCCCATATTCAATATCATACCTTGTTCAAATCCGGACTGATGTTCTTTAAAGAATTCAACAAATATCCTGAAGCCGAAAATCCAGATCATAAATATTCCAAAGAGATATCCTTCCTTGAATATTCCTTCTTTCTTCTTATAAATAGAGAAAATTGTGAAGAAGCAGGCTAGATAAGAAAAAGCCTCATACAATTGAGTTGGATGCCGAGGAATATCATCCACCGATGTGAAGATAAATCCCCAAGGCATAGTTGTCGGCTGCCCGATTATTTCAGAGTTGAAAAGATTTCCCATCCTGATGAAAAATGCCGCTAACGCAACAGTGATAACAATCCTATCCATTACATATAAAAAGGATTGATCCTTTTTCTTTTTGCTGTATAGATAAATGGCAGTTAAAATTCCAACCGCTGCACCATGACTAGCTAAACCGCCTGTCCATACTTTTAATATTTCAATAGGATTCGATAAATAGTATTCCGGATTATAGAAAAGACAATGCCCAAGTCTTGCTCCGATAACTGTACCGAGAATCATATACCAGATAAGATCATTAAGATCATCTAAATTCTTTTTCTCTTTTTTGTAGATCCCTTCCATTATTTTGAATCCAATAAGAAATGAAGCTGCGAATAGAAGTCCATACCATCTTATATGTATAGGTCCAATTGCGAAGATTTCAGGAGAGACACTCCAAGTAATAGTAGCAAACAAAATATTTCCATCCAATTTTTAGTTTTACAATAGCACAATTTAGTTAATATAGGTATAAGTCGAAAGTCGTGAGACGTCAAACG
>JBDLIN010000411.1:0-2834 GCA_039714835.1 Bacteroidota bacterium
AGAAAATGCAGATAAACCAGTGAGTGAAATAAAAGAAAGAATTCTACAGACAATTCAAAGATTTCGAGCTGATGCTCCTGTGAATGACGATCTATCATTAATACTTCTGAAAGCGAAGTAAATTACAATTATCCAAATAACTTGAAATTACAAATTACAAAAAGCAAAATACAAATAAATAACAAACACAAAATCTCAACTGCCAAACACTATTTTAATTCAAATTTTGGGATTTGAAATTTTGAAAATTGGATATTATTTGGAATTTGATATTTGCATTTTGGTATTTATTGCACCTATTTCACTAGCATGTTTATTCTTCATAAATCTGATACTCTTCATCATCCGGTCTAATATCATCGTACATTTTTTCGAGTGAATTAAATGCAGCCTGACTTCCACGGTGAGCAGCTCTTCTATATAGATTTGCAGCTTCTGCTTTATTTTGCTTAACACCTAAACCTTTTTCGTAGCAATATGCCAAAGCAGCTTGTGCTGATACTGATCCTTCTTCAGAAGCTTTTTCTAAGAGGTCAATACTTTCATTATTATCACCAATTCCGGATTGGATATTGGCAAAAGCTATTCTCACGCTTGCTTCAAGACTTCCGAGGTCAACAGCTTGCTGCCAATAATCTATGGCTTTCTCTCTATCTTTTTCAACCAAAGTACCTGAGTAATAACATAAACCGGTTTCAATAATTGAGTAAATATGATTCTGTTCAACACCTTTTTCAAGTAATTCAAGTGCCTGTTCATCGGTTAACTGAAAATCTAAACCTAAGGCAATTAATCCAGCCCAGACATACATTGCATCAGGATCATTCTTATCCACCTGTTCTTTAAGTAAAGTGAAATAATCTTCTGATTGAACTAAATTAATCAGATACTCAGCAGCTTTTCTTGAACCAAGTCGATAAGCATGAATATATCTTGCTGAAGCTATAATTATATTTTTCTCAACAATTACTCCTTCTTGGAATGCCCTACCGGCTATTAAAAGTGCTTCGGGACTTCCTTTGTCAACAGCATATGTTATTAGACCAATTCCTGTTGTATCAGAAGTTGAAACAGAATCAGGAAACTTTGAGATACCCAATAATTGTTTAAGCTCTGTATTGTTCTTTTTAAATATCATATCAAGATATTTTTTAGTGTCATCTTTAGAAACAGTATCTTCTTCTAAATTTATAAAGTCCAATTCCCAATCTTTACCCCATACTGCTGTTTGAGGATCACCTACAGTAGAAACAATTGCAGGAGAGGAGGTGTTTATTGTTTCATCCTCTTCTCGTGACTCATCAGGAAGTTCTATACCCATTTTTTGAAATTCCTTTACTGCATCCTTTGCAGGCTTAAAATCCTGTGCTGCTGATTTTTTTATCCAATAGTATGCTTCTGTATAATTTCTATTTACTACAAGATTATCGGTAAGAAAAATCCCGTAAACAAATTGAGCCTCTGGCATTCCATTTTTTGCTGCAGCTTTAAAATATGTATATGACTGAAAAGGATTCCAATCAACACCAATTCCATTATTTAACATAATTGCATAGTTGAACCATGCTGAAGTAAGGTTTTTTTGAACTGCTTTTTCAATCCAAGAAACTGCTCTAATAGTGTCCCTTGGTAAACCTTGACCAGTTAAATACCTTAAACCTAATTCATGCTGTGCAAAAGGATCCCCTTGATTTGCTTTATTCTGTAAAATATAAGCTGTCATTAATGGATATGTCGGGTATTTAGGTTTTATAAGAGGATAAGAGTGGTTATATGGCCACTTTTGTTTAATAGCTTTGCTTATGGTAGTATCTTGCTGAGCAAATAATTGGTCTTGATTGAACAAAATCATTATTGCAGTAAAAAGAAGAACGATTTTTCTAGAGGATAAAATTAATTTCATATTTCTATTTAACAATATAATAAATGAGGTGCAAGGCAGAACGTTTTCTCTAATCGTTTAAATTTTTACTAAAAGACGTAATATTCAGTCCATTTTGTGAGGAATATGAAGTGGAGTCCATCAAGGAGTCAATAATATAAAGACCCATCCCACCCTCGGGAGCGGAATTCAAATCATCATGATTAAATTCTAGTGTTGGCTTTTTAAAATTTGTTCTTGGTAATCCAGTTTCCATAATATCAATTTCTATCGAGTTAGTTGTAATACCAACAAGTATATCAATTTTATTTCCGGGTCTACCTTTATAGGAATGTTTTATAACATTGTTAAGAGCTTCCATCAAACAAATTTCAATAGAATCCATTATGTTTGTTTGTAAATGCTCCTTTAAGCAAAAAGCTTTTATCTTTTTATTAACAATTGAAATATTATGATATTCACTTGTAATTGAGAATTTATTTATCGGCATAACTATAATGTAAAATTTTGGAGTAAAATATAAACACAAAAATTTTTAATAGAAACTTCTGAAAATTAGAAAATATATCATTCTTTCTAATGACATAAGTCAGAAGCTGATCAAAATTAACTAAAAATATTCTCGATAAATAAAAGAAAATAATATGAACTTTTATTAGCAACAAGATTTTCTTTTTTAACATTTCTATCGAATATTTTCTTTACGTTAATTTTTATAGGTCAGAGAAAAGAAAAGCTGTCACTCTAAGCTAATTCCTAAATTTTAAAGATATGGAGACAAGTTTAGCATTACAATATTTCTTTCTCAGTCAAACTCCCAATCCACAGCGATAAAAAAATAGTTATTCAAAGGTTTTTGAATACTAATTGTCCACTTCTAACAACTAAAACAACATGTCCTGTATAATAATTACTACAAGATAACTTCGAGAATGATACTTTTTGATTGAAT
>JBDLIN010000412.1:0-2831 GCA_039714835.1 Bacteroidota bacterium
GAATCGATCCTATAAAAATATACTCCGTTGGGAACAGTATTCCCCAATTCATTTGTCCCATCCCAAAACTCAAATCGCTCACCTACTCCTCTAACTGCATTTTGAGTTAATACTCTGACTAAGTTCATTCCAAAATCCATTACACGAATTGTGACTTCTGAATCTGCTGATAGAGTATATTTTATCTTTACTTTTTCAAGATTAGGTGAGAATGGATTAGGAAATGCGTATGTTTCATCCAATTTTGATTCTGATGAAGCAAGATAAACTTTCCACTCTCCTTCCCAGAAATCTGAATCATTTTGTTCATTTAATCTTGCAAGACCATTATTTGATCCAATCCATAAGTTTTGAGACCCATCTCCGAGTTGATTTGATGCAGCTGAATAAAATATTTTTGTCGCTATTGGCACATTCGTTTTAGAATCTTTTATTGAAGGTGGCTGAATCCATGTTCTTCCTTGATTCTGAGTTCTGAAAATCCCATTATCTGTTGGAGCAAATACATGTGAGGAAGTATAATTATTTTCATCTCCGAAGTATTTGAATCCAAAATTGTGCGCATGTTCATTGGAAAGTGTAACTGACCAATTAACTCCATCGTCATGAGTATAACTTACGCCCCAAAATTCAGATTGATCGTTTGCTTTCCATGAAGCTGCCCAGATTGAATTATCAGATCTATCATGTGCAAGTGCAACAACAAAATTTCCACTAATTGCATTCATTTGATTCTGATGATTGAATTTTTGCCAGCTAATTCCATTGTCGGTTGATTTATTTATCCCACCCGCTGTTCCAACATAAAGAGTTGAATCATCAACACCAACAACAGAAAAAATACGATGATTGTACCATGAATCCGGCCCAAATCCACCTGCAACAGGTTGAAGTGCAAAGTTCAAAGTGTCGGTTGGTTTAATTGAATCGAGAGTATCCGATGGAAGTAAAACTCTCTCCCAAGTCTGTCCCATATCATGTGATTTTCGTAATCCCCCAGCAAAGGAAGCAATCCATATTGTATTTTTCGTAAAAGCAATATCATACGAAATATTATTAATGCCAACAGTTACAGGTAATGCTCTAATTGTATTTATACCATACGTAATGAGAGAATCTCCCGGATCATCAATCGGCTGCGGAAGTGCTGTCCAATTTATCCCACCATCTGTTGAGTATTTTAATCCAGTCCCTTCTGGGAGATATTGACCTTCAATTTCAACAGTTCGTCCAGTTGTTGTCCAAATTATACCATTATCATAACCAAGTGAAATAATGCCATCAGTTCCAAAAGGTGAGGTTTCATAATAATTAGTCCAATCTTCTCCGCCATCTTTTGAAATACTTAATCCACGTGATGTTCCAAGCATCACCATATTATCAGCACAAACAATATCTGAAATTGAATTACTTGCGGGAGTTGGTGCAGCAATCTTAGCCAATCGGGTTCCAGCAAGAAAAAAAGTATTTGGAGTTAATTGAGCAAAAAACAGTGACGGTAAAAATATTATGATAAATAAGATTTTTAATTTCATCATTCCACCACTACATTATGAGTTATCATATTACTTAATTCACCAGCTCTATCTCTTGCCCAGAATTCAAATTTCCTTTCACCCTGTGCATTTTGGAATATATTTTTAAATGAATAAGTTCCATCACCAGCAACAAGATCACCGTGCGCTTCATCTCCATCATCATACATCAATACCCTAAATGCAGAAGGATTATTCGGTGAATAAAAATCTGCATAAACAGAATCGATATCACTAAGACCGTTATCATCAGTAACATAAACTGAAAAAATGAATGGTCTATTATTTTCGAGCGTATCTCTTAAAACAGGCTCTTCATCTTCATAATAAAATAGAGCATTTGATATTATCGGAGGAGTATTCACTCCTTCTCCCTCAAACGAGAACTCATGGGTAGCTATTTTTTCTTTATTACTTACATTTGTTTTAATGTAATAATCAATTATATAATTTCCATCAGGATAATTTGGACTCATCTTTAAAGAATCATAATATGTTGTAATATGATATGGAGATCCATTCGGCATTCGTAATAATTGAAGTGAATCAGCAATGATAACTTGTGAATCAGAGCTTTTAATGTTTATCCAAACATTTCGTAGGTTATATGTGTTTGAAAGTATAATTGATGTATGTAAATATGGATCATCTTCAGAATAGATTAGTAATTCCGGTGCGGTTAAATTTTCAAAAGTCACGTTACGAGTATTATCATAATAAAAACTATGTGAAGCCAATTTTTTACTGTTTTGGGTAATAGTTTTTACAAAATATTCTATGACATACATTCCAGTCGGATCCTGGATTGAAAAATTAGTTGTTCCAGAATAACTTGAGTTATTTACATCTTCAACGCTCATCGTAACACTTTTTGTCTCTATCATTCCATCTTCAGATGTTAGTTCAAACCATACTTCTTTTACTGATTCAGTATTTGTTAAAGAAATAACTGTAAGTAAAGTTGAGTCTCCCTGAGAATATATTATCTCTGATGGAGCTGAAATTACCTTTACAATGAACTCTTCCTCATTTGGATCAACAACACCATCTTCAACCTTATCACAACTTAAGAATAGTAAGGGAAGCAAAGCAATTATTAATATTCGTTTCATATACTTATCTATTTTTAGAAAAAACTTTCAGAATTTTAATGGAAGTTTAAAAGCAGATACAAAAATAGGAAATACCTTTTCAAAATTGCTTCCATCAAGAACTTCATTTAAAACTTTATAACTCAAAAATTATTAACAAATTATGGTAGCAATTGTACTATAGATATTTCCTTGTGTTTTAATG
>JBDLIN010000413.1:0-2803 GCA_039714835.1 Bacteroidota bacterium
GACATTCCATTCACAGTATAAGAAGTTTCATTTGCTCTTCCCCCTCTGATGTGCAACTCACCACCTGCTCCTTGAGTAATACCTGCTTGCAGTGTCAGTACTCCGGCAATGCTTTCAACCGGAAGAGACTCAATAGTTTTTGAATCAACTGTTGTGTGAGATGAAGTAAGATCCTTTCTGATCATCGCACTTTTTGCTTGAACAACCACAGTCTCTGTAGTGATTGATTCTGTTGACATTTCAAAATCTAGATTAGTTGTGAAGTCTGCAGATACCTGAACCTGTAAAAATGATCTCTTCTGAAACCCAACACCAGAAGCTATAATAGTATATTTACCGGGTGGAATGTTGTTAATGAGATATTCACCATTAATATCGGAAGCAGCCCCCATAGTAGTACCCTCTATCAAGATATTTATTCCCGGAAGAGGTTCACCTGTTTCAGCATCAGTAATTGTCCCAGAAATTTTCCCCGTTGTTCCAGCATTTAATTTTATTGAATATATTAAGATCAGTGTGGTTAAAAAGAGTAACCGTTTTATCATACAGCCTCCGTTCTTCTCTTTTATATTATTTTACTTCATTTAGATTTATTTCAAAAGTCTAATTCAATCTTATAAACTTATATATCTATTATAATGGCTGATCCATAAAATACTTTTTAAGAAATAAAGCACTTCCACCGACCGCACCACTATATTCTCCAAAAGAGGAAAATCTGATAGGTGTATTATTAACGACTTCTGATATTACTTTATTTTTTACTCTCTCCTCAATAATAGGTTTAATAAATTCTTCCCCATCGCAAATACTGCCACCTATCATAACAACTGCGGGATTTAATAAATCAACAAGGTCGATAATTTTTTTACTGAGTTCTTTTGCTACTTCTCTTAAAATATAAATTGAACTTTGCTCACCTACTTTGGCATGTTCAATTATCTCTTTAATATTCATTATTTTATTGTTACTCAAACTTTGACAGAATAGGCATTCATCGCCAAATTTCTTCAATGCATTATTCAAAATTCTTTTCCAAGCAGATTTTGCAATTGAAGTGGAAACTTCTCCAGCAGCACTGTTACTTCCTCTATATATTTTATGATCTATTAACAGTCCAGCACCTATTCCAGAAAAATTCTGATTGATGCTCAAATAAAGAATGTTGCTAGTAAGAAATTCTTGACTATTTAACCATTTTACACCAAGCACACCTACATTGGCATCATTATCAATTTCAACATCAAAATTGAAGATATCGTTTAGGATACTTCGAAAATTGATATTATGAAAATCGAACGAGTAAGAATAGTTTATAATACCTTTTTCATTATCAATTGTACCTGGAATCCCAATACCGAGACCAAGAATATTATCGTCCAGAACATTATGTTCGTTTTGAACTGTAGACACAATATTTTTTATTTGAGTTGCAATTTCATATGGATCTTTTGAAACACTTATCGGGAAAATATTTTTATATTGGATCTCACCCTTGAAGTTGATTAAAACTAACCTTGCTTCGGTTGACAGTAATTCAATTCCAAATATTAAACCATACTCATTTACTAAATCCCATAATACTGGAGGTTTTCCACCTTGAACAGTTGAATTACCATAACCAATTTCTTTAACATAACCTTTATCCTTTAATACTTTCAGAGTATATAAAACTGTAGACATTTGAAGTTTTGTTTTGCTTTTGATGTGTGTAGCAGATATGCCAGGATTCATTCGAACCAGATTTAATACATGCTGTTGATTAAAATTTCTTACTAATTTTGTTGAGCCGCTTTGAAACATATTATTAAGATAATTTAGTTTTACATTTACAGATTTTGAGTTTCAATATAGCTAAAATTATCTATTAAAAGACTTACTACCAAAGATTCCAATAAGTATTTCATAAATTGTTATTATTAATATACTATATATTATATGTTTATATCAAGTTTTTTTTAATATAATCTTTATTTAAACGCTTTTTTCAATATTAGTTAATTCAATATTTGCAATTATTGATATATTTTTCTATAATTTAAATGTTAATAATAAACTGGTAATATCCTAATTTAATTTGTAATTCATTTTTTAAATAGATTTATAAAAATTTTATATAATTCAATATAATTTAGTTTTAGTGTTAACAATTCACTAAAAAAAACAAATAAAACAATCATTTGGAGGAATTATGAATCACAAATTATTTAACTATTTTCTTTCACTTTCGTTACTCTTACTATTTTCAACTAATCTATTAGCTTCCAACAAAGTAAGTGCTGATATTCAAGGTGTCGATAGTCTGTCGAATGAAGAAGTTTTAACACTAGATCATGATACTGGCAACTTAGTTGTATCTGCATTTAACAATGGAACAATCGGTGCAAACAAATTTAATGACACTAATTATGGTTCTGGTATTTCCTGGAAAGGAACAAATGGATTATGGCGTTCTGGACCAGTATTTGGTTCTTCAACTTATGGATTTGTTAATGGTCAGTCTCATAATTATAATCCTAGCTTTTTCGATTTAGTAAATGTTTTGTCTGACTTTACAACTGGACTAACTTCTGAAACCGAAGGTGAAATTGATTTTGACCAAGTCTCATTTGCCGTAATTTCAGATAGTGCTGCTGATAATCCATTTAAATTAGACATCATTCAAAAAGTATATTCTAAAACTGGTGAGGATGTTGTTTTCTACAGATATGGTTTTGTAAATGATAATGATACTCCAATTCCTGGTACATCTGCCGGTGTTTTTGTCGATTATGATGTAGAAGCTGGTTCATATGATTATACA
>JBDLIN010000414.1:0-2793 GCA_039714835.1 Bacteroidota bacterium
TTTATAATTAGTTGATTTAATCTGATCCCATTTAAGAGCGCTTGGCTGCGATGCTTCACCAAATTCATCTCGAGGAAGTGTAGGATATTCTATATCGGGAATTACGCCAAGTTTTTGTGTGCTGCTGCCGGTAACCCGATAAAATTTTGCGATAGTTATTTTTAATTTCCCCAAATCCTCATCTTTTGTAGGCATAAACCGATTGAGATCTATTAAATTCTGAACCGTACCCTTTCCGAAACTTTGCTCACCAATCACAATACCTCTTCCATAATCTTGAATTGCTCCAGAAAATATTTCAGAGGCTGATGCACTATATCTATTGATTAATACTGCAATTGGCTTTTCATAAAAAACTGATGCACTTTCATCATTTTCTATATCCACTCTGCCATCTGAGCTTCTTACTTGAACAACTGGTCCTTCCTTAATAAACAGTCCTGTAAGTTCAACAGCTTCTTGAAGTGATCCTCCTCCATTACTTCTAAGATCAATAATTAAACCATCCACTTTTTCTTTTGAAAGCTCTGCTATTATCTTTTTTACATCACGAGTTGTACTTCTATACTCAGAATCACCTTTTCTCTGTGCTTCAAAGTCTATATAAAATGCTGGGATATCAATTACTCCCAGTTTAAATGTTGTACTTTCATTTTCAATATTAATTATTTGTGAACTTGCAGCTTGTTCTTCTAGTTTAATTTTATCTCTAACAAGTTTAACCTCCTCAGTTGGCATATCCAATGTTGCATCCGCTCTGAGAATGGCAAGTCTAACCATCGTCCCCTTTTTTCCTCTGATCAATTGAACTACATTATCAATTCGCCAGCCAACTACATCAACCATTTCACCGTCTTCATCTTGCCCAACAGCAACTATTCTATCGTTTTCAAACAGGTTTTCACTCTTTGCAGCTGGTCCTCCTGGAATTATTCTTGCAATAGTTGTGTAATCATCTTTCACCATGAGAGACGCACCTATACCTTCAAAAGAAAGGCTCATTGATATATTAAAATTCTCTGAAGTAATTGGAGAGAAATAGCTTGTATGAGGATCGATTACATTAGCAAATGAGTTCATATAAATTTGAAAAACATCCTCTTCAACATATTGAAGAATTATTTTATGAAATCTCTTATATCTATTAACTAAAAGTTCCGATGTTTTTTCCCAATCCTCCTTAGCAAGTTTTTTGTTCAGCGCATCATTTTTTAGTCTTTTACGCCAGATATTATTTAATTCCTCTTCACTTGCTGCCCATTTGGAGTTCTCTCGGTCAGGAATAAATAGTTCATCAGAATTATAATCGAATTCGGTTTCCAAGCGATTTACGATAAATTTAATTCTTTCAGATAAACGCCTTTTGAAAGTATCAAAAATTTTAAAAGGTGCGTAGAGAATTCCTTCTTTCAAATAGTTATCTAAATCATATCTGTATTTTTCAAATCTATCAATATCAGATTGAAGGAAGTACATTTTATTATAGTCTAATGTTTTGATATAATCATCAAAAATTAGAGATGATAGTGAGTCATTAAGATCAATTTTTTTATAGTGATATCTTGATAAAAGAGTTGCAACAATTTTATCAACTTTTGACTGCATTTTGGTTGGATAGAGTACCTTGAATGTATCAACAATACCATTTTGCTTTATCAGTTCTTCAGTTGTTTGAGAATAAAAGTTTAATGTGAACAATAAGAGTGTTAATATGAGTAATATTTTTTTCATTATTTTTCCAATTATCAGAGTTTATTTATATATACACAATCTTATTGGTCCCGCTTAGCGGGATCAATTTAGAGTGTGTTATGCCGATACAAAAATTTTATACCGTAATATGTGACCAAAACTTGTCCCGATTTTTAATAGGATCACGCTATCGGTATACAAAAATAATACCGAAATGTTTCAATTACGCAGGTGAAAAATATTTGACAATAATTTAAATACAAATTTACAGATTTTTTTTTATTGTTGAGTTGTTCGCTTAATTAAAATAATAGTTTATAAATAGAAGGCAAATTGGTTTACAGATTTAAATTTATTTAAACTCACATCCATCCTCTCTTAAAAAGAGAGGAGGTTATTGGGAAAATCTGAAAACCAATTTGTAATAGGTATTTAATGGATATTGAAAATTTACGTAAATATTGTTTAAATAAAACTGGAACAAGCGAAAGTCTACCTTTCGACGAAACCACACTTGTGTTTAAGGTGATGAGTAAAATATATTGCCTACTGAATATGCAGCCCCCTTTTAGTATTAACTTAAAATGTGATCCTGAAAAAGCTGTTGAACTTCGTGAACAATTCGATGAAGTTCAACCAGGTTATCATATGAACAAGAAACATTGGAATACAATTTTTCTTAACGGAGAAATAAAAGATTCCCAAATAACCCAATGGATTAATGATTCTTACAACCTGGTTGTAACAGGATTAAGTAAAAAAGAGAAAGAAGAATTAGCTAAGCTTCACAAAAAGGTTTAGAATAAATATCGATTATCTGCTTTATAGATTATTTGCAAAGAGATAATTCTCATGAAGGATTTTACAGAAGTACTGCAGCTCATCAATGACTTCATCTTTTAATACAGTTCTAAAACTTTCAATCGATTCAGGACATCCAACATTGTAGATCATTTCAGCAATCATAAGTTTGTAACTTATCTTAGTTTCATTGGCAAATTGCTGAATTAAGATCGGACAAACCTGCTTCAACTTATACATGCCAACCAATGAAATGGCTGACTTCTTGAGTCCGATATTATCAGATTGGATACCTTTAGC
>JBDLIN010000415.1:0-2771 GCA_039714835.1 Bacteroidota bacterium
CCAAGTGCATTGATTATTACATTAATGAGTGAGCTTTCTTCAGTTGTAAGATTATCATCAACATTCGAGATCACTTGTTTTGTAAGTGAGGATTTATAGCTTTTTTAATCCAATTTTGTGGTTCAGTACGAATTCTAAGATATAAATTGAAAAAGATAAGGTATAATAAGAAAATCGGAAAAATTTATCAGACTTTAAAAAGAATGTAAAGAAAAATGGAATATCTTATCATAATGTCTTATCTTTGTATAGAAAACAAAAATATCTTTACATAATGAATGATGATAAACTAAAAAAATTGCCGCTTGATAAAGACATTGAGAATCGGAAAATACTAAAAAAATTGCCTTTAGCTCATAGAGCATTAGCTGAGTTAAAAGGAGTTGTTTCTAGCATTCCAAATGAAAATATACTGATTAATACTTTAGGACTTCAAGAAGCAAAAGATAGTTCTGCAATTGAGAATATTATAACAACTCACGATGACATTTATAAAGCTGAACTAAATCTTGGTGGGTTTAAATCGTTAAATGCTAAAGAAGTACAAAATTATATTGCAGCTCTAAAAGTAGGATTTCAATTGATTTCTAAGAATAAAATCCTAACAAACAATGATATAATAGAAATACAATCTGTACTTGAAAAGAATAACGCTGGATTTAGAAAAGTTCCCGGAACTGCTCTGAAAAATGCAACAACAGGAAAAACTGTTTATACACCACCACAAGACTACCAAACGATTCAAGAATTAATGACAAATCTTGAACGATTTATAAATGATGGAACATTATCTGATTTTGACCCACTTGTCAAGATGGCGATTAGCCATTATCAATTTGAGAGTATCCATCCATTCTACGATGGAAATGGTAGAACGGGTAGGATTATTAATGTTTTATACTTAGTGATGAATGACTTGATAGACTTGCCTATTTTGTATTTAAGTCGGTATATTATTGAACATAAAGGTGAATACTATAAGTTATTGCAGGAAGTAAGAGAAACTGATAATTGGGAAAATTGGGTGTATTATTTGGTAGATGGCATTGAACAAACTGCAAAAGAAACAATTATTCTAATTAAAAAAATTAGAGAATTAATATTTGAATACAAGAATTTATTGCGAGACAATTACAAATTTTACAGCCAAGATTTATTGAATAACTTGTTTAAGCATCCCTACACAAAAATTGAATTTATTGAGAATGATTTAAGTGTATCAAGAATTACAGCTTCAAAATATTTAAATCAGTTATCAAATGATGGATTATTAAAAAAAGAAAAATTAGGAGTTGGAAATTATTATATAAACACGAGATTAATTGAATTGTTAACATTAAGAGAATAAGTGTTTTGATTAACAATGCTATAATAATGTTGCTTACAGTTTGAAAGCAAATTCCAATAAAAGCTTGTTCTATTCATAGCTCATCAATTAAAACACAATAAGTAGATATTGAATCTCACGATCTTAACTCTTTCCCGCCAAGCTCATTAATTATTGCATTAATGAGGGAACTTTCTTCACTGGTAAGATTATCATCAACATTCGAAATCACTTCTTTTGAAGGTGAGGTATTATTGGTGGTTTGAATAGTATTTTTCTTCGATTTCAGAGGAGTTTTTACTTTAGCTTTTTTTTTTACTGTATCTGAACCAACATTTCCCGATTTTATCTTATCCAGCAGCTCACTTATCGTTGAGGTTTTTTCAAATCCAATTATATGACTTAGCACAACTTCTATAAGTAATTTTTGATTTTGGGATGACCTTAATTCATTCTGGGCCTTACTGAGATAAGTTAGGATTCTGAGAATATCTCCTTCTGTGAAAGAATCAAGATACTCAACATATTTTTTCTTAATGTTTTCAGATGATTCGATCAATGATGCATCATTTTTCAGAATAACGGTCATTATATTTCTAAAATGTTCAATTAGCCCTGACATAAAGTCAATGTAATTCCAGCCGTTATCATATAAGGTCTTAGATACTTCAAAAGCTTCTGTAAAAGTTTTGGAAATAAGAGCATTGGAGATTTTGAAATAGAGTTCCTCGTCAATAAGATTTAACATTTGAGATACAATTTCAGACTCGATTTTAGTACCGCCAAATGCAATTACTTGATCAAATAAACTCTGAGCATCACGTAAAGCACCATCAGCTTTTTTCGAAATTAAGGTAAGTGATTGATCATCAACTTCAATTTTTTCTGCTTTACTGATTTTTATGAGTTGATTCTTAATTGCATCAAGTGAAATTCTTCTGAAATCGAATCTCTGACACCTTGAGATAATTGTAAGTGGAACTTTATGAACATCTGTTGTAGCAAATATAAATATTGTATGTTCTGGTGGTTCTTCAAGTGTTTTGAGAAGTGCATTGAATGATTCAGTTGTAAGCATGTGAACTTCATCGATAATATAAACTTTATAGCTCCCTTTAGTTGGGGCATACTTAACAGATTCCCTAAGTGATCTGATCTCCTCAATACGTCTGTTCGAAGCTCCATCTATCTCAATAATATCAAGTGATTGCGAAGAATTAAATGAATTACACATTTCACATTTATTACATGGTTCGCCCTTAACTTGGTTTGTGCAATTAAGAGTTTTAGCAAGAATTCGCGCAGTTGTTGTTTTACCAACTCCTCGAGGACCAGCGAACAAATAAGCATGTGCAACTCTTTCGCTTACAATTGCATTTTTCAGAGTTCTTGAAATGTGCTCTTGGCCAACAATTTCGTCAAATGTATTTGGACGCCATTTACG
>JBDLIN010000416.1:0-2770 GCA_039714835.1 Bacteroidota bacterium
GTAATATATTCACCCTCAAATCCCACATTATGAATGCTTTACTTATAAAAAAAAGTCACTTATCTTTTGAATTACTAATAATTATAATTGCATTTCTTTCATTTATACATATTAATGCTCAAAATGGCTTTGTTGTAGATCATACTTCTACTGATTTATCTAGTATACCTGAAAGCTGGATTACCAATGTAAAATCTGATTTGCATATTGCCTACAAACACACTTCTCATGGAAGTCAATTGATATCAGGCATAAATGCTTTGGAAGCCTTTCCCGATTTTGGAACTACTTATAATTGGGTTGATGATTCTCATGGTGACGATCAATCTTTGAGTTTAGATGATAACGGCATCCCGGGTGCAGCAGATCTAAGTCAAGGCGATATTGATAGTGATGGAGATGGAATAGCAGATTGGGCAGAAGACACCTATACCTTTCTTGATAACACAGACAACTACCACATTAATGTTATTATGTGGTCTTGGTGCAATATCGGTGGTCACGATATACCACGTTATTTAAACAGCATGGAGTGGCTTATTTCACAATTTGATGTAGGTGGTTCTCATCCAAGAGCTGTCAATAATCCTGTTAAGTTTGTCTTTATTACAGGACATGCCAATGGTGGTGGTGAAGGCGATTCTTCAGATATCCCTAACGAGCAAATACGAACACATGTGGCTAATAATGATAGAATTCTATTTGATTTTTCAGATATTGAAAACTATGATCCTGATGATAATTATTATTTAGATAAACTTGTTGATGACGCTCTCTATTATGATTCTGATAACAACGGCACAAGAGATGCAAACTGGGCTTCAGAGTATCTTGTAGTACATGATAATAGTGAATTAGATCAATTAACAACCGGTGATAACGTATCAGGCTACGATGGTTGCGGAAGCTGTGCACATTCTCCGGAAGGTGGAGAAACGAATGATGCAAAGCTCAACTGTATATTAAAAGGTCGTGCCTTATGGTATCTATTCGCGCGTATAGCAGGCTGGGATGGGGACTTAAGTATATCCGAAAATTTAGACCCTCAAGCTTTTACCCTATATCAAAACGTTCCTAACCCCTTTAACCAAACAACAATTATCAAATACGATCTACTTACTGATAACTATGTAGAAATAAGTGTTTACAATATATTAGGTAAGAAAATTAAAACACTAATTAATAAACTTCAACCGTCAGGCTCACATCAAGTTACCTTTGATGCCAATACATTGTCAAGAGGTATCTATTATTATAGACTTGTAGTAGGTGATGAACAACAAACCCGAAAACTGATGTTAACGCAATAAATTCAAATGTTATTACAGCAATTCTATACTCATAAGTTTGATGTAAGTTTTTTTGTATTTTTGCGCATTCAAATTATCAATTAAATGATATTACCCATTATAGCAACCGGTGATCCTATTTTACGTAAAATTGGAAAAAACATAGATAAGGATTACCCAAACCTACAGGAACTCATTGAGAATATGCGCGAAACGATGCACAACTCATACGGTGTCGGTTTGGCTGCACCTCAAGTAGGGAGACCTATACGATTGTTTATGGTTGATACAGCTCCTTTTGCTGAAAATGAAGAATTGGAAGAAGATGTAAGAAAAGAATTGAAAAATTTTAACAGGGTATTTATCAATGCAAAAATTATTAAAGAAGAAGGAGAACTCTGGTCTTTTAATGAAGGTTGCTTAAGTATTCCGGGTATTAACGAAGAGGTTGAAAGGAAACCAGTCATAACTATTGAGTATTTTGACGAGAATTTCAAAAAACAAACCGAAGTCTTATCAGGTTTGCCTGCTCGCGTGGTACAACATGAGTACGACCATATTGAAGGAATACTGTTTACCGATAGGATTTCTTCTTTTAAAAAACGTATTCTTAAAAGGAAAATTGACAATATTTCTAAAGGAAAAATCGATGTTGATTATGCCATGCGTTTTCCTTTAAATAAAAAACGCTAAGCTCACTGTTCTTTTAGTTCTAATAGTTTTAGTTGTATCTTTATTTTTTGATTCAACTGAACAAATATGCAAAAATCATTATTAGATTTTATAAGTTCAAACCTATTACAGTCTCCAATTAAATCACATACGCCATTATCAGGTGGTGATATTTCGAAGGTTTATTTATTGGAAACTTCTACTCAAAAGCTTCTCTTAAAAACACATCAGGGAATACTCGGCAAACAAATGCTATCTGCCGAAAAAATTGGTTTGGAACATATTGCGAATACAAAAAGCATCAAAACTCCTCAAGTATATTTATTAGACGAATATCAAGATACTTCATTGTTGGTAATGGAATATATTGAAACCAAAAATCCTAACTCAAAAGACCATGAAAAATTTGGATTTCAACTTGCTGAACTCCACAAAAATAACACAACAGAATTTGGATTTGACACAGACAACTTCATAGGAAGCCTACATCAATCAAATGCCAAACATGACAATTGGACATCATTTTATGTAAAGGAGAGGCTTCTGCCTCAATTAAATATAGCAAAAGGCAAATCGTTACTTTCTGAAAGAGATATTCCCAATACTGATAAACTTCTTAAAACCTGCGATGAATTGTTCCCAAAAATAAAACCGGCTCTTTTACACGGAGATCTATGGGGTGGAAACTATTTAATTGCGACAAATGGAACAGCTTACTTAATTGATCCTGCTGTGTATTATGGACACTCTGAAGTAGATTTAGCTATGAGCCGACTTTTTGGAGGGTTTTCATCTGATTTTTATAATGC
>JBDLIN010000417.1:0-2767 GCA_039714835.1 Bacteroidota bacterium
GTTTTTTCAATTTTTGTTGAAACTCAAGTTCATTGGCCAGCATCTTTTTGGCGACATTTAGGCTGTCAGTATATCGTTCTTTTTGAAAGATGTTTTCTAATTCCAGACTGGTTACTTTCTGGCTGTTAAATAACATTGCCATAGAATCTTTAGCTTCCACATAGTTTTTGTATGCTTTTAATGAATTGGCATAATTGCCCAATTTTTCCCATGATTGATAGAGGATTTTATAGTTGATTTTTTCATTTGCAAGATAACTACTTCCTTTGGAATATTTAGTATATTCAAGTGACTTTTTGGCAGAAGTAATAGCTTTGCTGTAGTTCTTTAAACCGAAATATACTGTTGCAAATACTACATAATAAAAACTGTAATTTAAAATACTTGGCATATTTGGTTTGTTATAATAATCTTCATATTCAAACAATAGTTCTAATGCTTCTTGATGAAAATTTTGAAGGCTAAGGATTCTTGCTTTTTGAGTTAACGTAATATAAAATGGATCTTCACAATTTGCTTGTTCTTTCAAAACAGCAATAGCAGTATCATTATAATGGAAAGCTTCATCATAATTTTCTAATCCTATACTTACATTCGTGATATCAACATAGTTTGAACCCAAAGATAATGTATTTTTGAGTGTTTTATTTATACTTATTGATTGTTTCATATAAGTATAAGCTTCAGAATAATTTCCGCTACGCATATGAACTATTCCCATTATTTGCAAAGAATAAGACATTGTCGTACTTATTGTATCAAGATTTTTATGAAATTCAACTACTTTTCGATGTGCGGTTAGAGCTTCATGGAAATTTAGTCTTTGTGTGTGATAAACCGCCAATATTTTATTATATTCTAATAACTCAATATCACTGGAAAGTTGCTTTTTAATTGTATCAAGAATATTTATTACTGATGCTTCGCTGTATTTACTATTTGCTTCTAGGCATCTTTTATTTAGAAGTTGCCTGGAGATCATCATAATGATAAAATAGTCCTTATGTTCTAATGCTTTATCCATTGTTTTTTCAGCGGTTTCACAACCCAATTCCAAACTATCCATTTCATATATTTGGTAAGTAGTTGCGAAATTTAAAAACTTTGGCGTGAGGTGTCCTTTTCCTGTGTTTTTTGCTAAAGCGATAGCCTTATAAACTTCACTGTACAATGTGTCAATATTGTCAGTGTTAAGACGAATTTCGTCCGTTTTAAGTACTTTGTTAAAAGCGTCTAAGCGTTGATGGCTGGTTAAAGTAGTATCTAACCAAATACCAAATAGCGAATCTTTTTCATGCTGTTGTGCCAATATGCTAAGAGGCAATAAAAAAAAGAGGAATAAATATATATGTAATTTATGTTTTGTTTTCATATATACTACTGTTAACTCGTTGTACTTATGTAAAGATAAGCTAAAAGTTTAAATGAGTTTAATTTAAAATTTGCTTCTCTAAGTGTACAACGAGTTAGATTAATGATTTAAGTTAGCTTACAAAAGTGCTTTTTACTAATTTAATTTTCGTGTTTAAACAAAATAGTAGGTCTATTTTACTATCAAGAGTCTCTTAGTTTGAGTTTGCCCCTCAACTTCCAGTTGATAATAGTACATACCGGGCGGATAATTCTCTGCGTCAAGTTGTACATGATGTTTACCCGAAAGGAGTGTTTTATCTACCAAAACCTTAACAGTTGCTCCATAAGAATTAAACAACCTAAGTTTAACGCTGGACTGTTTAGGTAGCATAAATGCAATTGTAGTGGTTGAATTAAACGGATTTGGGAAGTTTTGGGACAGCTTAACTGATTGAGTAGTATTAGGCTCATCATTAATATCCATTGAGGTTAAAAATACTTCCCAGTGTTTTACTAAAGATTCACTTGCATGAACATCTGCCCAGTTAAAATCATGAATAGCATCGGGATTCAGCTCAAGCTCATTAAAAGTATTATAGATGTTGCGTTCAGCCAATGAGTCTAAAAACTGTTGATTACTATCATAATTACTTTCTGGTTCGTCACTCGCCGTGCTATGTATATGAAATGAAATTTCCCGGATGATATCAAGAGTTTCATTACTAGCGTTTACTAAAATATCAGTTGCACTATTAAGCAACATATATGGTATGTCTCTTGGATTATCAAACATTGGATCGATATAGTAGTTAAAATCGGAATGAAGCCAAAGATAATCATCTAGAGTGCCGGGAATATCAGGATCGTCTAAATTATAAAACATAATAGATCCGTCATAAGAACCAACAGAATAAAATAATTCAGGGTACTTCATCGCAAATAAAGTAGAAATATAACCACCCATAGAAAAACCATCTATACCTCTCATACACCGTGTAGGAAGGGTTCGGAAATTAGAATCAATATGAGGAATCACGTCTTGAATAAAATAATCTTCAAAGGTTCCTGTACCAATTCCGGAGCAAGTAATAAGGTCAGGACGTAACATATTAATAGCTCCTAAATGTCCATGGGATAAGTTGTCACCACCTGTGTTTATTAATATTAGAATCATCTTGCCTATTTGTCCTGTGTCAAATAAGTTGTTGGCTACATCTTGCAATGCCTCATAATTTGTGCGATAGCCACGATTGAACCATTCTGTTTCATGGTTTCGCAGAAAATATACTACCGGGTAATGCTGTGTTGTATTGTCGTGATAACCATCAGGAAGATAGACTAAATAAGTTTTATCAATTCCTAACGCTGAAGAAAAGAAAGTATGACTTTCAATAACGGATTGAGATTGAAGTAA
>JBDLIN010000418.1:0-2725 GCA_039714835.1 Bacteroidota bacterium
CATGTTAAAATTCATAATTACTACTTTGCTTATTCTAACAATATTTCAGCTTTCACTTTTTGCTCAGAACCAGCAAGGAGATACTACAACAGTTCAAGTATTTACATTTGCTGATCCAAGTCCCGAAGGATGGACTGCACCATATAAAGGGAAGGTGAAATTTCCAGATTCAAATAAAAGCTGGGAAAAGATTCTGCTTGTGAAAACATTAAAATGTGATTCTCTTACGAAAGGAGATAAATATCCTTGTGGTGAGTGGGATTACATAACCGAGACGGTTTTATATGTGCCGCAAGGGGATACTGTTGAGCCATTTCAAATAATAAGCTTTATAACACCATATGGGAAACGATTAAAACTTGGTGGTGAAAAAGGATGGATTTGGTATTTCGACATTACGGATTACGCACCAATTTTGAAAGGGGAGATGGATATAAAAACCGGAAATAATCAAGAGTTGTTGGATCTAAAATTTCTTTTCATCAAAGGAACTCCACCTCGGAATTCAATATCAGTTAAAAATCTTTATCCTCCGGGAAAATATAAATATGAATTTCTTGCTGATGATAGTTTACTAAAATCACAAAAAGTTATACTTAGTAAAGATGCTGAGGGATTTATGTTGAAAGCAAGAATTTCGGGGCATGGGCATGAAGGTCCGCATAACTGCTGTGAATGGGATAATAAAACCCATACTTATCATATTGGTGAGTGGGAACAGTTTAGGTGGAACGTATGGAAGGATTGCGGATTTAATCCGATCTATCCGCAAGGAGGAACTTGGCAATTTGACCGTGCCGGCTGGTGCCCGGGGACAGCTGTGGATGAATATAATTTTGAATTAACGCCTATTGTTTTTCCCGGGGACACAGTAACTATTGACTACTCAATTGAAATGTATAGAGATAACGGTGAAAAAGATGGTAACTTTAGAATGTCTCACCAACTCTTTTCTTATGGATCCCCGAATTTTAATAATGATGCATCGATTGTAGATATCGTAGCTCCAAGTTCAAAAGATGAATACAGAAGACTAAATCCAGTGTGTGCGAATCCAAGGATTATAATTCAAAATGGTGGAAAGAATAATCTCAGAACATTGAAAATTATTTATGGTTTAGAAGATGGTGAAAAATCAATCTATGAATGGACTGGTGATCTGAAATTTCTAGAGAAGGAGGAGGTATGGTTAACTACTCCTGACTGGGGAAATCTATCGGGAGGAGAGAAATTTGTTGTTGAGGTTAGTGAACCAAATGGAATAGATGATGAGTATAAGAATAATAATTCCCTTTCTTCAACTATACTGCAGCCATTGGTACTTCCAAGTGAGTTTATTATACATATTGAAACAAATAACATTGGTAGAGCAAAGGAGAATTCATATACTATCACAAATGATAGGGGAGCAGTGGTAAAAGCTGAATGTAATTTTCAGGACAGCACAATTTATGATCATTCAGTTAAATTGGAAGGTGGATGTTATGAATTCAGGTTCATCGATAAGATGGAAGATGGAATGATACGTCATTGGTGGAACCGTAACAGTGATCCAGCAAAAGTGGGTATTAATGGTAAAATTTCAATTCTAGATAAAACTGGGGAAAAAGAACTGCACAAATTAAATTATGATTTCGCTCAGGAGATAATTTTAAATTTTAGAGTTGAGGAATAACAACCTAAAATATTACTTTCAATTTCAACTACTTCGTAGTTGTGAAAGATTATATATTCTTATTCTCTCTGCATTACATGCAGAGTTATTAAAACTTAGACTGCTTTGCAGTCTAAACTATTCCATAAAATTAGGCGGAGTTCTAAAAATAAACTACTAACCAGTGATTATTATACCCTAAAGGGGTGGAATATCTTAACTTCGAGCAACGTTCGAAGAAGAAACAAGTTAAAGCACACTGAAGCTCTGAAAGAGCGAAATAAAAAAACTATATCAATTACTCTCAATTGCACCAACGACTTTACGATAAAGTTCAATAGGTCCATCAAGTGAAACAGAAATCACAGTATAATACTCATCCATAACTTCTTCCGGAATATCAATATATGTCACTCCTGGATACTTGCTCCACCAAATTTTGCTTATTGTTTTATGATTAAGGGAAGTTCCATTGCCAACTACCACAATTGAATTGATTTTATTTGAGATTCCTCGAAGTGCAACCTGCCCATTAGGATTTCCTTTAACAAAAAGATATAATTTTGTACTGTCGGCAGAGAGAGCATTTGGACCATAAAAATGATCATAAGGAATTCCCTTATTCATTTTATAAATTGCTTTTTGATGTTTGGAAGTCCACTTGCCAAGTTCTTTTAAGATATGCACTTGCTCGTCAGCAATGGTGCCGTCAGCTTTTGGTCCGATATCAAGAAGAAGATTTCCTCCTTTGCTGATGCAGTCAACAAATATATCGAGAACTTGCTGAGGGGTTTTGTAATTCTTATCATTGGGCTGGTAACCCCAAGAATCGTTCATGGTTAAGCAGAGTTCCCAATACTTTGATTCTGGTGCTAGTACTGGAGGACCATTCTCTGGAGTATCATAATCGCCTTTACCTCTAAGGCGGGAATTTAAAATAGTTTCGGGATTATTATTAAGAAGTAAAGATTTAATTTCTTCGATACCCCATTCTTTCTCATTGTGCTCCCAATCACCATCAAACCACCATAAGTCAGGATTATAGTTTTCAGACAGTTCAGTCAACTGTCC
>JBDLIN010000419.1:0-2721 GCA_039714835.1 Bacteroidota bacterium
TTTGGTATTCAGATTTTAGTGTCATACCAACCTGTCTTCCGACAAAGGTAGATTTGCGTTTTGTGCAATACCGGTATCTAGTTTACTGTGAGATTCCGGTATTCCATCAAAAAACAATTAAAACCGGAATGACAAATTATATTCGATGATCTGACTTATTTCCGAAAACCACTTTGTTCTTAATATATACGTTGAAAGGTGTTATTGCAAGTCTGTCCAATGTTTCAGCACTTCTCCGGTAGGACGTACATCTAAATAATCAATTTTCACCAAGCGCTTTAGTAAATTATCTAAGTAATTTGCACTAATAGGTCCCCAACCTTCTTCATCAAGGCCATGAAGATTAAGTATAAGCCAACCACCAGAACCAGTTAGAAACTTATTCACTTCATCTTCAACATAATTATCAATGTTGTCCGGACCATTACTCCAGCAGCCAAGCCGTGAAGGTTTTTGAGTTTCTGGGTATGTATTAACCTTTGTATCTTTCAATACAAGCCAGCCACCAGTTCTTACAGCACGAACTCTTTGCAACGCATGATCTTCCAATTCTGTATTTGATGCATTATAGCCAAAATTGTAAACAGCCTCTGATGGTTTATATCCTTCCAAATATTTTTCAAAATAGTCTAAGCATTTATCAATATTTGTTTTTGCATGTGCAACAGGAATTTCAGTAAGTTTGAGGTGCTCCCAAGTATGAGGCATAATCTCATGCCCACGGCTCTTAAGCTTATTCCAATCATCAAAATTCCCAAGTATTTCTTGAGGCATCCATTTGGAGTCTGAATTAAAACCTGGTAAATGTCCTGCTGCTATTATGTTCAAACAAGCTTTAAGTCCATATTCTTTATGGATTTCAGCAATTTTGTAAAATGATTTTTTAAAACCATCATCAAAACTCAAAGTAAGTATATGTGTTATTCCAGTTCGGGTACAACCTCCAAGACCAAGTCCTAAGGCTGCTAATGTTGATGCCTTTATAAAGTATCTTCTTTTCATTGCAGTTTTAACTTGTATACAAAACCGCCATATGCAGACATAATTGCTTGAATCTTATTTGTAGATAATTCGTCTTTTTCAACTAACCATTTTGCTGCATCATGTGAGTCATTAAATTTCTGAATAACAAAGTCCCCATTTAAGAAACTAACATCAACATTAATTTTAATAGTATTGTCCGTTCCATTTATTCCAGCAATGTACCATTCTTTTCCATTTCGTCTCGCTAAGATTACATATTTACCCGGGAATCCGTCAATGAATTTTGTATCATCCCAAACAACCGGAACTTCTTTAAGGAATTTTTTAATATCACCGGGAAGTTTTCTATAAGTAGCTTCACTATCGGCAAAATGCTGCAATCCGGATTCAAAAATAACCGCCTGTGCTAACTCATGTGCATTTGTCGTAATATGTGGATATGTGCTGTTTGAAAATGCAACCGGTGTAAAATCCATCGATCCAATTACATTTCTGGTAAATGGTATTATTGTATTTTGTACCGGAGCTTCTTTAGTATATAATTTGTTAAACTTATAATTTTCTTCTCCCCTTACGCTTTCCATCGTTAAAAGATTTGGATATGTTCTTTCCCAGCCACGTGGAATTGTACAACCATGAAAGTTGACCATTAGTTTATGTTTTGCTGCGTCTACTAATATATCCAAATAATGATTAATGATATTTTGTTTATCACTTTGAAAGAAATCAACTTTTATTCCTTTAACTCCGTGTGAAGAGAGCCAATTAAATTCTTTTTCCCTGCTACCGGAAAGTAATCTATCTCGTGGGGCTTCGGTTACATAATTGTTTTCACCACCGGAATTATACCACAACAAAATTCCAACTTTTTTTGAATTTGCATATTCAATTATTGCATCCAATGTATCCGCATGCATGAAGTTCCAGTTAGCATCAATTAGAAAGTATTCCCATTCCAATTCATAAGCTAAATCGATGTATGCTCTAAGTCTATCAGGTTGTTTCGGACTATCAGATTCAGCCCACCAACTCCAGGCAGCTCTGCCGGGTTTTATCCAATCAGTGTTTTCAATTTTGTTTTCTTCTGCCAAATCTGTAACTAAAGTCGATTCTACTATATTACCAATTTCATCACCAAATATTATCACACGCCAAGGAGTTTTCCAACTTCCAGAATTTACCGGAGTTACAATTCCGGTACTGTTTCCTTCACCTTCATTTGGAAATTCTGTTTCAAACTTTTTGCTTTCTTTATTATAAAGTAAGTGACTTCCGCAATAAGTTCTTCCCAGATCACTTTCAGATAGCAACAGCCAGTGTTTTTCATCAACATTAAAGAGAGCGGGAAAAGCAATTTGACTTTTATCTTTTAAGCTGTCAACCGGAAAATTATTTAGATATGGATTCTCATATCCGGGCTCATATTGGGATGGCTGCGGATATGGTTGAATAAATCCATTTGCATTGAAAATATTAAACTCCGTGTATTCTTGTAGAATCGTATCAGTCGATGTACTTTCTGTTTGAAACTCATAACGAAATGCTACACCATCATTTGAAACACGGCAAATAAAATCTAGTTTTTTATTATTGTTATTTTCAAAAGTCAGAACTAGCTCATTCCCTTTATATTTTGCTTTACTCTTTTTACCATGAAGCAAATCATATTCGAATTCTATTTCTTTCCTTTGTGAATTAATATATTTTAATTCATCGCAGAAATTATATTTTGATGTC
>JBDLIN010000420.1:0-2715 GCA_039714835.1 Bacteroidota bacterium
GAGTTTTATGAAAAATATGAGACGTGGATTCACAATGATCGAATTGATCTTTGTAATTGTAATTATAGGAATTTTAGCAGCGGTAGCAATACCTAAATTAGCTGCAACTAGAGATGATGCAAAAATTTCTAACATTATTACAAATGCAAGAACAGTACTTGGAGATATGACTGCATTTTATACTTCACAAGGAAATTCAGTATGGACTGATGACACTACAGTAATCAGTGATGTTACAAATGTTATACTCACAGGGGCCGGTGATTGTGCCAATCCAGACACAAGTTCAGCTGTTGCAGGGGGGTATTTTGTAATTTGTGATGGTCCGACAACAACCGGTTACGATTGTATTGGCTTTGCACCAGATGTGAATGGAACCCAAATAGGTATTGTAACTAATGCAGGGACGGACAGTTTAATATGTAATGCTGTGGCAGAGGATCCTGCGATTATGGCTATAGCTGGTTCTGTTCGTGGTACGCCGAAGTTGCATAATCTTGGTGGTTCAGTAATTATTCGCTAACGTAGGTCTGACAACGAGTTTTTCTCGCAGGTGTAACCTATTTTAATACACAATAAATAAACATATCGAAATTCGACAATAGTCGAAAACCGACTTTAATTCCATTATAATTTTATATATGTATTCCACCTACGGAGAGGTGGAACGAGGAAAAAACACAAACTTAGCAACCATCCTCCCCAATAAGGCACTTTATAAGCTTTTTATTAATACGGATGGATACAACAAATTATTACATATGACATTGATATGACAAGTATATGCTATAATTTAATGTCAAAATATAAAGAATACTTATTCAAAAGGAAGAAAGATGAAAAAAATTCAATATTTCGGTTATTGTTTAGCAATTATATCTGTATTAAGCATAGGATTAACAGGTTGTGGCGGTGGAGGTAGTGACGGTGAAGTAGTAAGCTCAAGTACAGCTCTAGTATTTCCATCAGATTCTGTTATGGCAGAACCGACACTTGTAAATGCACAAAAAGTGAGAGATGTAGTAGTAGGAGGTACACTTGATGCACTACCTCTACTTAACAGTGTCAACAATAGCTCTAAAGTGAATCTAGAGCTATTAAGTCGTAGTGTATCAAAAAAGATAATAGAATATACAAAAGATATCAATATTGATACATATTCACTAAATGAAGTAATTAATGAGCAAATTGATTGTAATACAAGTGGAACAATGGATATAAGTAGTTCTTTTGATATTACAGGCGGTACCATTACTATCACATTTAATGAATGTAATGATGGTGATGATTTAATCCTAAATGGAATCATGCAAGAATCTGTATCTGATTATGATATTGCAGCTGGGAACTTTAAAACTGTAGCAATTACGTTTACAACAGATTTGACAGTTACCGATTTATCACAGACGTTAATAGCTAAAATTGTACAAGGTTCCTATATAAATATGAATATATTAACTTTTGACATTTATGGTGTTCCTCAAACCTACAAACTTTCAATGACTATTCAAGCCACAGACGGTATAGAAATAGTTGGTGTTGAAAATGTTGTGTTTTACTATGATGAAACAAACGTCCCAGACATGGAAATGTATCAAACTGCAGGAAAAATATATATTGATAATTTAGCCAAATATGTTGAGTATGATACAACATATAGTATGTCAGTTACACCATTTATATTCTTAAATGGTGTTTTAACCACGGGTGAAGCAAGATACAATATGGCTGATGGCGGGAAAATGAAAATTGTAATTGTTGACGGTATTGTCACGACATGGGTGGATGCAGATGGTGATGGTACTTATGAATTAACAGACCAGCCTTAAATGTTAAGAGTTATTTTTATAACTCTCTTTCCGGCAATTCTTTTTGCTGGGAATATAGAATTATCAATTAAAGATCATAACGGTAATTCATCTTATATTGTAGAATCTCCAAGTCAAAATCTAAAAGCCAAACTTATTTTTCCTTTTGAGTTTAATGCTCTTGATGTAGTTTATAATCATAAGTTTACTTTTTTTGATATTAAAGTAAATTCATCTTTTGTATTAAATGATAAAACGACAACAGGAAAAGATTATGATTGGCATAATGACAACCTTACCGTATTCTCAACCTCAGACAACAAAATAGACAAATATACGGATTTCGGTTTAGAGATCTCGAAAGATATTTGGAATAATCTAAGAGCATTGGCAGGATTCAATTATAAAACTTTTGATTTTCATTGGTCAAATACCTATCAAGAAGATTTTATCAATGATAGCACTTCAAATATTCAAGGTGAAACACTAAAATATCAACAAACGTTTTATCAATATAATTTAGGTTTAAATTATAAAAATGAGATTTATAAAGATATTTTGATTGAGTTGGAACCAGCTTTGATTTATGCCTTTATAGAATCAAAAGATACACATGTGTTAAGAAGTTTTTATACTTTACAAAAATCTCAGGCTTTTGGATATACATTCCAATGTAATGCAAATTATAAATTAACTCAAAATTCAAAAATAAAATTATCTTTGAACTATGAAATGCTAAAAGATAAAAATGTAGATATGGATTACTATAATCTCTTAGGATCAAAATATTTGACTTATCCTTCCTCATATAGATATGAAAACAGAACTATTGGTATAGGGTATATTTTTAGTTTTTGAAAAAATGGTTACCAAAGTAGAAAATTATCAAACCTTAAATGAGAAATTA
>JBDLIN010000421.1:0-2712 GCA_039714835.1 Bacteroidota bacterium
TAGTACCCATAACAGCTGCCGGTATTGAACTGTTATCAAAATATTCCTTTAATGTTGGATCGATTGATTTTGTTTGCTTTTTTTGACATCCGAAAATCAATAGAACAATAACGCAAAATAAAATTAGGTTTTTCATATTCTTTTCTTTTAATAAAGTTTAGACTGATTTTATATTTATGTTAATTATATTTGTGTTGGGATCCTTGTATGCCACTTAGAATTGCCAATACATTGTCCCCAGGGAGGTGCATTTGAGACATAGAATCGCACTTCTACAAAGCTGTAAAGCTGTTTCGCCAGTTTTTTCAATATCTCCTGTTCATCTTTAGGTATATTATTCAAATCAATATTATTAACAGCCTGGTCTTCACCGGGTAAACGATTTGAAAGGCTTTGAATAATTTTATCTGATTTTGGAAGATATTGGCTGATAAAATCAGTTTTTAGAAAGCGTCTGGCGAAATCTTCGGCAATTTGTATATCCTCAGGAGCCCAGGGGCCAATATTAAAAATCAGCTTTTTTAAAGAATCTTCCGGACTTAATACAGTATCATGATCTGGTATGCAACTTATAATATTTACAAAAGGAATAAATGCCAGAAATTTAGTACTTTGATTCAGAAATAGGCGTCTGGTTATTTTTTTCATAATTATTCTATTTTTTATCCTTCAAAATGTGCTGCTAATCTTAAAGCTAATGCAGCTATGGTTAATGTTGGTGGATTAGAACCCATATGCGGAAATACAGAATTACTAACGAGGTAAAGGTTATCCAATCCAAATACTTTTAAGTTTTGATCGCAAACCCCTTCATCCGGATTTTTTGCCATGGCAGTGGCTCCGGAAGGATGATACCCCAATCCAAAACCAGGTGGGGTTACTTCAGAAACCTTTTTTGCTGACATTGCTTCTGCTAGTTCAGGAGCCAACTCTACCAACTTTGTGTAGGCTCTACGATCCCAATCTGTTAGTTTCATAGTAACTTTAGCAACAGGATCTCCAAAGGCATCCATAGTTTCTTTATCAAGTTCTAAAATCCCCTTGCCTTCCGATTCAGTCATTATTGAAAAAGTAGCCATATTTGATAAACTATCCTTGAGGTTTTCAAAGGAAAGTATATTCTCTTGTATTGACCATAATGTAGCTTCATTTCCTACTGGAAACCAATCCATTGCAGGTGAGGCATATATAGTAAAAGTGGGTTGTTCTGTCCTGTTGTTCAGACTTCGAAAATGATCAGAAACCATGGTCTCAAAACCTAATCGGTTTCCAACAGGTTGACCAACATCAAAAGTGGTATATAGATTGTCATGATCGTTGAATCCAACGCCTAGTTGGCCTCCCATGTTTCCTAGACCTTCTTTATGACTGCCATTTCCAGCTGATAACATTAACATTCGGGGAGTCTCTACTCCACCCATTGCTACAATAAAATTCTTAGCAAGAATCGTAATTTCCAATTTATCGGGAACATGTATAGCTTTAGCAGCTACTAATTTATCTCCTTTTGAATTTGTTTCCAGTTTACGAAGACTCAAATTTTCCAGAATTTCTACATTATCGTATTTTTCCAAAATTGGAACATGAACACGATCTGGTGAGTAGCGAGCTCCTGACGGACAAAACTTACATGCCCGGCAAGCTAAGCATTCTGAACGACCTTTATAGGGAATAGAATTTACAGCACGAGGACAGTAGTGCCCCGTAACCCCAATTTTTTTTAATGCAGGAGCAAATATTTTACTATCAAAATAGGAGAATGGATGACCCGGCATAGGAAAGGTACCGGATCTAGATGAAGCATAAGGATTATCATCGTTTCCGGAAACTCCAATTTCATATTCAGCTTTTAAAAGCCAGGGTTCCAATTCGGAATATGTAATTGGCCAGTCACGGCCATATCCGTACAACGTTTTAACCTTCATATCTTCATCGGTAGGTCGCATCATGATTCCCTCAAAATGAAGTGCTGTACCGCCTACTCCAAATAACCTGTAGTTTGTCCATTCAACAACCTCATCTCCTGAACTTGCTGAACTAAGTGGAGTAACAATTGAGGCATCAACATTATCATTATAATCAGCAAAATCATTAAGGTCTTCTTTACTTTTGCGAAGCATATTCGTACGATCTTCTTCCGAAAATCTAGGACCCTGGTCTAGTATTACAATCTTTTTACCCGAAACAGCCAGTTTACTTGCTAATAAAATCCCTGCAATACCTCCTCCAACTATACAGTAGTCTGTTTTTATTTCTTCCTTCATTTCCAGATCTTTAATCTATGATTACTTACTATCTAAATAATTTATTGGTCTTAAAAAGAGTTAAAACCCTGCCTGCCGGCAGGCAGGTATGCTACCGAAAGCTTTCGGTATTAGCACATATCGCTTTAGCTTCTAAAAACTTCAAGCAACAAATAACCAGATGATAAATAAATTTCAAAATTCAATGTGCAATAATCAAATATGTTTTCAATATTGAAGATTAATGTTTTGAATTTTAATTATTGGGAATTAATTGTGATTTGACATTTGGTTTTTGGTGCTTACTAAATGAATTTCATTCCTAATTAAACCTATGGACTTGCAGTCCATAGTGGTTTATTTCTTCGACTTTTCTGACATGAATTTTATCATCGCATTCATTTCTTTTTTGAATTCCTCAAAGTCGACCTGATTGCCCTTTAATATCATACTCCAGTGCCTTGTTTGG
>JBDLIN010000422.1:0-2673 GCA_039714835.1 Bacteroidota bacterium
ATACACCGGTTTAAATGCTGACATCTGGAGGATTGATGACGTGGTTGTTGATAGTCCTGATTATTCAAACGATATGTCTGTTGAAAGTATCAGACCGGAATTTTGCTTGTTAAATACTTCTTGCACACCAACTGTTACTGTTAAAAATGTAGGTCAAAATATCGAAAATAATTATAGCGTAAACCTGACAATTGACGGAACAACTTATGATGAAACTGTTACGGTTACAGATCCTATATCACCCGCTGAAAAAAAGATTGTTGAATTTCCTGATTGGACACCCCTAAATAATGTTAACCATATATTTAATGCCACATTAACATTATCAGGTGATGCCAATACATCGAACAATAACTTATTACATGAATGTGTTATTTTTAGCAGCAGTGATTATACAGGAAAAAGTGTGTACTCTATTGAATATCAACAAAATAAAACCTTTCATTTATCAACACTAACTGGTGATAGAACTTGGATTAAAGCTCACCCCTTTAGTTATCCTCAAGAATTAGCCGCCATGACATATATGAATGGAACTATTGTAGCGGTACAACGAGACGTCTGCGATGTTTTTGTCATGTCACCTAATGGAGATTTTTATAATGTAGGAAATATTGATGCTGATTACATACATGGTATAGCTTACGATGAAGTCAATGATATTCTTTATGGTGTAGGATGGCCAACCTATGATTGGGATGATCATTTGTTTATTATTGATGAAAATTGGAATCTTACTGATTTAGGTGCTTTTTCAAATCGATCTTGGATAATGGGCTTAGCAGCTAACGGGCAGGGAGAATTATACGCTATTTCAATTGATGACGGCACACTTTTCACGATAGATCCTGCTACTATGCAAACCACAACTATAGGTGATATTGATGGTTTACAATATAGCATGCAAATTCAGGATATTGGTTTTGATAGAGAAAAAAATGATCTATATGGAACCCTTGCGCTTGGTGTCGGACAAATTTTAGCAAAAATCGATACAAATGATGCTTCATTAACTATTATTAATAATTATGGTTTTGATTCATCTTTTGGGGCTTGCGCACCTATACCGTCTAATCCTGCTTCGGTTGATTCTTTTGAAAATGAACTATTTACAATTTATCCCAATCCTTCAAATGGAATATTTACCTTTACATCAGAAAATATTTTACAAGGTGAATCTTTAATTGAAATTATTGATGTTACCGGAAAACGTGTTTATACTTTTTCTTTCAACAATAAATTGAATAGCTCAGTAAATATTGATCTTTCAAATGAAAACAGTGGGATTTATTTTGTAAAAATCCTAAACCAAAATAAATGCTTTACACAAAAACTTATTAAACAATAGCAATTATGAAACTTTCTACACATTTAAAATCATACCTGTTTGCGCTCACGTTCACAATTATTTCTACCGGTCTTTTTGCCCAAACTTCTAATTGGCATATAATAACCGGTGGAAGCTCTAATCGTAATGGACTGATGGATATTTCCGGTCCTATTCTTGAAGTAGGGCAAACACCACAGTTATATTGGGAAGGTGGTGAATCTACTCCTTATGCATCATACCCTGCAGCTTATGATGATAATCTGATACTAACCAGAAGATGGCCATCAAACCATTCTGGAGAGTCCTGGATAATAAATTTAAATTTATATACCGGTGAAGAACATTGGAGAACAACATTGCCCGCAGGTGCTTATGATAACTATGGAAAAGTATCAGCTGTTAACAATGGAATGGTATACGCAAACAGAGCTGGAGGATCGACAGAACCTGCGCTCATTCATGCACTGGATATAGATACCGGAGATCTACTATGGACTTCTCAATTAGCCTTTGGTGAATGTTGGGCAGAATCAATCGTTTTTGCAGATAATGGTGATATTATAGCCGCTGATTCAGACCATGTAGTACGTATAAACTATTTGGATGGAACAACTATTTGGGAAGTTCCTAGAGATTTTGGCTCATCATCAGATGGCAATGCTCCAAATGTTTATGGAGATAAAATATACCTATGGGCACAATCTGCACAAGGCATGTATATCAAAGCCTTAGATATAAATACCGGAAATATTCTATATGACAGCCCTTTATTGGTATCTCCCGGGTTTCAACAGATGGGTTTTATGGTAGGAAGTAATGGAACAATATATGCCGGAACTGTACGAGGAATGGGAAATGATAAAATGTATGCACTACAAGATGATGGTTTCCAAATAACAATACTTTGGGAGAGACCTATGGGTTATTGTCTTTGGGGAAATCACTTAGAAGGACCTGATGGTAGTATATATATGTTGAATCCTAATGACGAAATTGAAAGATTAGATCCTGCCACAGGAAATGTTTTCAATACTTCATCATCCGTTGCATTAGGTGATGGTGGACTTATGATAAATATGGCTGCTGGTGCTGATGGTTCTATATATGTAGTTGGTAATGATTGGCCTAACTCAAAGATTTGGTTCTTTACAGCCGATTTACAAGAAATGTGGAGTGAAAACTTAAGTGGTGGAAGAGGTATCGTTGTTGCCGAAGATATCGTTTTCGTAAATGGAAAAAACACTCAAATGAAAGCTTATGGACCACATGATCTAAGTATACAAGATATGACAGATGTAAACAGCCTAAGTGTATATCCCAATCCTTCAGATGATCTTTTTACA
>JBDLIN010000423.1:0-2673 GCA_039714835.1 Bacteroidota bacterium
TCTCAGCTTTTACTTCCATTTTTGAAGCTATCATATCTGAGTGCTCCATTTTAAGATTTCCGCTGATTTTACGCATAAAATGTTCTTCATATGCATCAAGTTTTCCATCTGCAAATACCAAACGCCACAGATTTTTTAATATCTCATATTTTGAATGGTTGTTGAAGTGTTCATTTATTATTTCGGTGAATTCGTATAAACTTACGCTATGCTTTGTCTGTTGAATTGAAAGATCGATCAATTCTGCAACGGTTTCATCATCTAAATTGAATTTCTCTTTCATTGTTGATTTTATAAATTCTTCTTCTTCAACAGTAAACTCATCATCAGAATGAGCCAACTCCAAAAATAGTGCGCAAGTTGCAATTTGCAGACGTTTTTCATCTTCGACAATCATAGATTGTCCTTCTGAATTCTCTTTCCCTAAAATTAAATTTTTAATGTAATCAATCATTCTTCACTCTTCGTTTCTTCTTCTGGATATCTGTCAAAATATTTTGCTAGTTCGAGATAATGCTGAGTTATACCGTTGTATAACTGCGACCAAGTAAATCGCCACATCCAATTGCCGCCAAGTTTACTAGGAAAATTCATTCTTGCTTCAGTTCCTAAATTTAAAATATCTTGCATAGGAATTATTACAATATCTGCAACAGAACGATAAGCTGCTACAATTGTCGCATAACAGAGATCATCCTCATAGTAATTAAGATATTTTTGAGCCCATTCAAAAACGCCGGAGTTCTGCTCTTTTTCATTATCAAAAAAACCGCGTGTGGTATCATTATCGTGAGAACCAGTATAGACGCAGCAATTCTTAATGTGATTGTGAGGTAGAAATTTTTTATCTCCATTTTCACCAAAAGCAAACTGAAGAATTTTCATTCCAGGAAGATTGAAATCATCTCTCAATTTTTCTACTTCAGGAGTAATAACACCAAGATCCTCTGCTAAAATTTTTATATCTCCAAATTCTTTCTTTAATGCAGAAAGAAGCTCATACCCGGGAGCTTTTACCCATTTCCCATTGATTGCAGTCTCTTCATCTCCAGGTACTTCCCAAAATGCTTCCAGACCTCTGAAATGATCGATACGAACTATATCCACAAGCTCGTACATTTTTCTAATACGTTTTCTCCACCAGTGGTAATTATTCTTTTTCATTTCTTCCCATCTGTATAAAGGATTTCCCCAGAGTTGACCAGTAGAACTGAAATAATCTGGAGGTACTCCGGCGATGGTTTCCAATTTACCTTTCTTATCTACAGTAAAAAGTTCTTTGTTTGCCCAAACATCAGCACTATCATATGCAACAAAGATAGGGAGGTCACCAATAATTTGGATATCATTCTCATTAGCATATTTCCTCACTGATTTCCAATGAGAGAAGAACTTAAACTGTAAAAATTTCTGGAAACCAATTTCATCTTCTAATTTTTTACTCCATTTCTCAACTGCCCCAGGCTTCCTGAATGCAATATCATCGTCCCATTCAGTCCATAGAGTCCCATTGTGTGCATTCTTAGCCGACATGAAAAGAGCATAATCCTCAAGCCAATCTGAATTTTCATCACAGAAATTATCGCATTCTTTTAAAATTGATTTTCCTTTCTTCTTTAAATTTTCATAGGCTATTCTTAGGATTTTGAATTTATTATGAAAAATAGAGCCATAGTCAATCTGGTTTGGATCTGATTTATGTATAAAATCTAGATCAGATTGGCTAAGTAATCCTTCTTTATATAATTTCTCAAGACTAATTAGATATGGATTTCCCGCAAATGTTGAAAGACTCTGGTAGGGAGAATCACCGTATCCTGTTGGTCCTAAAGGAAAAATCTGCCACAAAGTTTGCCCCGATTCTGTAAGAAAATCAATAAATTTAAATGCTTCTGAACCAAGTTCACCAATTCCATAATCTCCAGGCAAAGAAATTGGGTGTAAAAGTATTCCGGCAGATCTTTTATATTCCATTCTGACCTCAGTGTTTTTCGAACTAATGATAAATTAAATATAAAATTTTTTTCTCTCAGAAATTTATTTTTTACTTCAAAATTAAAATATTTCTTATTAACTCATTGTATAATTTTACGGTAGTGAAATGATTAAATTGCTTTAGATATAATTATTCACTATTTTCAAAACACAATTTTATGTTAATTCGCACAATTAGAACTGCTGCTAACTTATTATTATATAATGACTTATAAACGTTTTCCAATAAATTTTTGTAAATACGGAGCCCTTAATGAAGATTTCTAGATTGTTTACTACTCCTGATAAAGACCCATTCGAAAAAATAGAATTTGTTAAAAGAACTTCTGAAATAAAAAATCCTGATGGATCTATTGTTTTTAAAATGGATGATGTACTTGTACCAAAAAGTTGGTCTCAAGTTGCTACAGATATAATTGCTCAAAAATATTTTAGAAAAGCAGGTGTTCCGAGATTATTAAAAAAGGTTAATGAAAAGGGAATTCCAAAATGGCTCCAACCTTCCAAAGCAGATCTAGAAAAATTAGAAGAATTACCAGAAAAAGATAGATATTCTTCAGAAAATGATACAAGGCAAGTATTTCATCGTCTAGCAGGAACATGGACCTATTGGGCATATAAAGCAAATTATTTTGATACTGAAGATGATGCGAAAGCTTTTTATGATGAGCTTGTTTA
>JBDLIN010000424.1:0-2640 GCA_039714835.1 Bacteroidota bacterium
TTAGGGTTTGAAAATATGAGTACGGTCCAAAAAATCAACGCAATTGATGCAATCATAGATCTAAAGATCAGAGAATTTCTACAAGCAGACAATGGAGATTTAGACTTCATTGATATTAAAGAAGCGAATGGATTGACTGATGTTTATATTACATATGTTGGAGCTTGTGGTTCATGTGAGAGTTCAGGTGGAACCCTGGTGTCAATCCAAAAAATTTTGAATGGACAACTTGAAACCAATAATATAAGAGTTTACGCAATTTAATATTTTTGGATACACTGAACTAGTCCTCTTAGCCCCTCATACAGGGGCTTAATATTTTTATTCCACTCCTATTTACCTTTAAAATATATATTTTACACCTTTATCTATCTTCATATTAATTTATTTTTTAGATGGCAGACTTTTTAAAATTTCTGGAAATGTCATACTGTAGTATTTGCTGCGAATCTTATGCATTTCGTTCATAGTTTTTTGCAATTCATCATCAGAAGAGTCTACTTGGTCATTAAGTAATATCAATAGTTTTTTCATTATATCACTCAAACTATATGTAACCCTATTCTCTGATTTATTTATTATTGCTTCTAATAAACCTGCTGTTAGAAGTCTTAATAGGTCCAAATTACTCGGAACTGAATCATAATCATTCCTAAACTCAGTTTTGTAATTAACTCCAACAGCAATAGTGCAATATATCATGACTATTTCATCTATATCATAATATATTAAAGCATGACTTTCAAGATATCCAAGTATAAACTCTTCTGCTGAAGCATAAAATGAGTCCACTACTTTTTCATTCCTTGAATTAATTATTTCATCGTATTTTTCTAACCATGTATCTCTTTTTTTATTTATATTCAATGTATTATCACACTTTCCGCAAGAATTCGCTTCATCTAAATTTTTAATGCCATTATTAGTACAAAACTTACTCATTGCCAATCCTTGATAGTTTTTTATTAATACCTAATTATAAAAAGCCTATATGAATTAAGTATGAAATTGTATGGCTAATTACCCAAATAGAATATTGCATCGGAATTTTATAATCTATTTCAAACTCTTTTACATACTCTCTCTACTTAATTTTTTACACCTTTATCTATCTTCTGCTACACTACGCTTATAAATGACTAAGGATTAATAATGAATATGCAGGACCTATCAGATAAATGTGCAAAAAAGTTTCTCGAAAAAATTGAAGAGAAAATGGGAGACAGCTCACAAGTACCTTCGCATTTAATAACAAAATATTGCCGTATACTCACTATCTATTGTGAATCAGAAGGTAAAGTGACGGAAAGTTTTACAAAATCAATGGAAAAAACTGCAGAAGAACTAACATCTATAGAAGGTATGGAAGAGATTTTCAATGAGTGTAATAAATGTCCTGAGGATATATAATTTTATAGATTTAATATAATCAATATAGGAGGTAGAAATGAAAAAAATAATCCTGGTAACAATACTCTTGACTATAGGTGTAAGTGCTAATGCTATTGAAGATACTAGAAAATCTTGTGCTGCCGGTGATGCTAAGAGCTGTAAGATCATGGGTGATCTAACCCGTGCAGGTCTAGGTGTTGAACAGAACGATAGTAAGGCTCACAGCTACTATGACAGAGCTTGTTTTGATGGTGACAAGGATGCCTGCAAAGAGCTTGCAATAATGAATAAGGCTAAAATATAATACTTTAGAATATTCCAAACACCTTTATATACTATATTTATTTTACATATTTAAGATCCCCCTACTCAAAAAAAGCCATTATTTTATTTTAGTTGTCTTCTTAAGCTTGAACCAAATACAGCAAAAGTATAATTTAATATATATAAGGAAGAAAAAATGAAAAAGTTACTATTGGGATTAATACTGCTAACAGGGATAAATTTGAGTGCCGATGAGTATAAGAAAAATCAAATAGCCTGTGATAGTGGTGATGCTAAGGCCTGTAATACACTTGGATCTATGTATGATGAAGGATATGATTACACAATAGCTAAAACCTATTACAAAAAGGCTTGTGACGGAGGTAATGCTGATGGTTGTGCAAATCTTGGGAAAAGGTATGAACCTAAATCTGGTACAAAAAAGCAGTATACTAAATCTGTAAAGCTTTATGTAAAGGCCTGTGATGCTGGAAGTGCTGTCGGTTGTGCATATCTTGGAAGTATGTATGAACTAGCTAACGGATTAAAAAAAGATTATCATAGAGCGCTAGAGCTATATGTAAAGGCCTGTAATGCGGGAAGTGCTGTCGGTTGTGCATATCTTGGGGGTATGTATGAGCATGGTAAAGGTATAAAAGAAGATCATCTAAAGGCGGAAGAATTCTATACAAAAGGTTGTTATGGTGGCAATGGCTTAGCTTGTTATAATCTTGGCGTCATGTATTATAATAGAAAAAGTAAATATGATGAATATTCAGTAGTTAAATCACTTTTTCGTGAAGCTTGCGGTCTTGGTGAGATTTTGGGATGTAAAAATTATAGACTCCTAAGCAAGAGATACAGAATCGGTGAGCAGCCATGATTTTCATCAACTTTCTCTTTCTTATATCCAACAGGTTTTGATTCACAGTATCTAGTGTACACTATTTTAGCAACTACCAATCAATACCCTCTCTGGGTAAG
>JBDLIN010000425.1:0-2610 GCA_039714835.1 Bacteroidota bacterium
CTTGTGTTTTTTATTAGAAAGTTGCAAAAATCATTCGAATATTTTGAATCTACTATTACAATACATTTATTGATATTACTTACATCATTATGCTTAATACAGTGGACAAAATAATTTTCAATTTGAACCCTAACAATCTTATTTTGCTGCAAATCTTTCTGCTTTTCACCAAGTATTATTGATAAATAAGACTCAGATTCAGGTCCTAAAATTTCAAACATACTATAATCGTTTGCAACATGGCGAATTGAGATATCATCCTTTAGAACAAAGCGTTTGATCCATTTAAGAAGTTTATTGTTATCGGTACATCCACCAATTAATAAGAAATAGTCTTCAAACTTTAGCAGCAAAGTCCTATCAATAATATTTCCTTCTGTATTAGTGAAAATCGTACGTTCCCATTCAAGTTCATTAAGTTCATTCACTGAGTTTGTAGATAATCGATTTAAAAGATCCAAACTATGCTTACCGTGAACGAACAACTTATTATAGAATGATACATCTCTGATTCCAACTCCGTGTATAAGAGAATCGTATTCATCTGCTACAGAGGTATAAAAATCAACTTGACCATTATCATTTAATTGAAGATCACTGTAAGTCTCTTTAAGTATCGAATCTATTGTTTTAACTTCTTCCATAATTCTCCATTCAATATTTTCTAAACCACTTTTTATTTACTTTTGTTACATATAAACATTTTTTTATATCCCAGTAAAACGGGATTGAATCTCTCACACTGATGGTGTTTTCATTATGTCTAAATCTATATTCATAGTAATCAGGAATAATATCATCATTAATTTCAGCAAGAGTTCTTCTATGTCCAATACCTTGATATGTTTCTATCAAGTGAGGTTTCATTTCAATATCATCCAAAATAAAATAGTTATAATTTCTGTTTCCTGAAATGATCCCATCAATAAAATTCAATTCAATATATTCTATATTTCTTGGCTTCCATCTTTTCAATTTAATTGTATTAAAACCGCCTTGCGATGGAACTGATTTTTCCCATACTCTTCTGAAAGACTCATCTTTATTACACTCAAAAAGAGTTAAATAGAATAGTGCAGTTCCTAACTTAGTGCTATCCAAATTAATGAAACTCGCATCATATCCAATCAGATTATTTGGTTCAACAAATCTTTCGCATTCTTTAGATTTAACTATACAAGTAAATATATATTTATTTCTACTGCACTTATCTTCATAGTAAATTACTGCTTTTTTCGGAACTTCATAAATAGAGGTTTTATTCATCCTCATTAAATGTGTTCCGGCTGGATAGTGCTCTAATATATATTCTTCAAGAGCCAAAGTATCACAAACATTTCTGGTATTACTTTGTTCTTTAGCTAATTCAATATTATGCTTGCGTATTGCTTTTTCCTTTGCTGCAGAAAGTTCGGCACTGTTAGTTATACTCTCTTCATCACCGCAAGCCAAGAAGAATAAAGTTATAACTACTAAAATTATTTCAAATTTTTTCAATTCTTACTCAACTTATAAATTGAGTGACATTTATTTTGCAAATTCTTCCAAAAAATAGACTGAACTTAACATACCCAATTCAAAATTTTTAATATCAAAATGTTCATTTGGTGAATGAATATTATCAGTTTCTAAACCAAATCCCATCAATACAACCGGAGTTTTTAATTGATTAGCAAGTTCAACAACAATCGGAATTGATCCACCTTCTCTAGTAAAAACTGTCTCCCCGCCAAATGCCTTAGAAACTGCTTTGGAAGCTGCAATAATAGCTTTGTCATCTAATGACATTACTATCGGCAGACCTCCATGAAGATCTTTGATTTCTACTTTTACACTTTTGGGAGCTATTGATTTAACATACTTCGTAAACAATTTTGCAATTTTCTTAGGATCCTGATTCGGAACTAATCTCATGCTAATTTTCGCACTCGCTTTTGAAGGAAGAACAGTTTTAGCACCTTCTTCAATAAATCCTCCAACTATACCATTACAATCTAAAGTTGGTCTTCCTGAAAGCCGCTCAAGTGTAGAATATCCTTTCTCGCCATGAAGTGCTTTCACATCAAATTCCTTCATTAAAGCTTTATCGGAATATTTTAACTTTTTATAGTTATCTCTTTCTTTCGGTGTTAATTTTTTAACATCATCATAAAAACCAGGTATTGTAATTTTCCCATCTTTATTCTGCAGCTTAGAAATTATCTTTGCAAGTTCATTTATTGGATTAGCTATTCCTCCACCGAAACTCCCAGAATGAAGATCTCTGTCGGGCCCGGTTAACTCCACTTCCATATAGCAGAGACCTCTTAAACCATAGTTAATTGTTGGTATACCAGGTCCATACATACTTGTATCGGAAATAAGAACAGTATCGCACTTCAGCATTTTTTTATTTTGCTTTAAAAATTTTCCTAAACTCTCACTTCCAATTTCTTCTTCTCCTTCAAATAGAAACTTCACATTTACAGGCAATTTCCCGGTTGTTTTTAAATAAGCTTCAACACTTTTAATGTGAACAAAGTTCTGTCCCTTGTCATCATCTGCTCCTCTCGCCCAGATCTTTCCAGATTTTATTACAGGTTCAAATGGAGGACTTTTCCAAAGCTCAAT
>JBDLIN010000426.1:0-2606 GCA_039714835.1 Bacteroidota bacterium
GGTCAGATTTTGCCTTACAACTAGTTAATAAAAGTCCGATAATGATAATTAATGTAAATGTTAGTCTTGTTTTCATGATTATATATTTAATTAGTTACTATTGATTGTGTTTTTTCTATTCAGAGTTGTTTTCTGTTTCTCTTATTCGGTCAGACATTTTTCTCTCTATTTTAATAAACGGGCTTTTCATTAAATATAAAAAGGTCTGTTTTTTCTCTTCATCAAATTCTTTCAATCCATAATTCATTTTTTCAACAGGCAGTTCTTTGAATGTCCCAAATATTCTATCCCAAATAATAAAAATATCAGCAAAATTTGAATCCGTATAATATTGCTTTTGATGATGATGAACTCTGTGATGGTTTGGCATTACGAAAATCAAACCGAACGTGGAATTTATCCAGTTTGGGTAATTGAGATTTGAATGTTCGAAAAAGAAAAAGATATAAAGTATGAAATAGTAAAGTGCCATTGAAAATACATCAGTGCCAAAAATTACGGCTGTGACTATATTTCCAATTCCGAAAATAAGTATTAATTCTATAGGATGAAATCTAAATGTGGTAGAAGAATCCATCGAAGTATCACTATGATGTACTCTATGTAATCTCCATAGTAAAGGGATTTTATGTGTTCCTCTATGTATCCAATAAGCTGTTATATCATATAAAGCAACACTAATAAAGAGTTTAGCCCAAAAGGGTAATTCTACTAAATATAAAAGCCCGATATGGTTATTATTGAACCATTCTATGGAAAAGACTTGAAAGGCGACAAAAAATATATTTAGTATTACGAGAACAATTTGAAACAATACATTTTGAAAAAGATGTCCTATTCTTTTCTCAAATTTAAAAGGCGATCCCATTACTTGTTCCATAGTGAAAAACAATACAAGTAAACCGATAATGATGTAATTCGGATTTATCTCTAAAAGTTTATTTAATATATCCATATTTTCCTTTTTATTAAAATTGGTTAATTGTGTTCTATGTCCAACTTACACCTAACTAGTTTAAAAAGTCCGATAATGATTATTAATGCTGTTAGTCTTGTTTTCATAATTATTAATGTTAGAATGAGTTTTTTTCATTTAATTAATATTTTGATTGCATCAGAATAATTATTTCATATTTATGGTGTGTCCTTTTCTAACATACCTTTTAATCTATACTATGACGACGAGAAGATTTCTTAACTGGTATACTAGAGTCCACGTAAATTACATGATACCCTTCATCACCTTTTAAATCAGGACCACCAACTTTCGTGGTTATCTGTACGTAACCTTGAATAGTTCCATCTGCTCTTTTAGTAATATCCACAAACTTTACGCCTAGGTCATTGTCATTTTCTTGTAGCTCATTTACAACTAAAAGTTTTTTGTGATCTACTACTAATGCATGAGATGTACCATTATCTGAATCTGCTGAGGCACCTGTATCCTCTTTTGTAACAACAAACCTTTTATATTTTTCACGGATATCCATTTTGTAAGGAAGAGTGGATTCTGAAGGCTTAACTTCAAAAGCAATTTTAAACTGAGCCGTTAATGGAGGTTCTGCCCACGGTTTCCAGCTGTTGGGCAAGATCCCATCCAAATCAAAATCACCTTTATTATCAAATCTGTTAGAATCATCTTGTATCAACATCATGTAATATCTTCTGCTCTCTTTCCACCATATCATTTCTGAAGGATGTATTTCTGGGCGATGATGATGAAGCCATTCTCTAACCCAAGGACCATAAAAGCAGACTTCTTTTCCTTCTAGATTTATATCCGGATCATGACTTTTCTTTGGTACTTGATGTAAATTACCTGCTAGATTTATAGTTTCATAAGTAATCCCTTTAGGAAAAAATATATTATCATACAAACTCTGGTCGGGAGTAACTTCTGCCTCTAGTAGAAACTGCCCTCTTTTATTTTTATGCCAACCTTTATCACTCATAAAAAAGGTTTCATTCTTATATGGGATTGCTTTAGAAATCAAAGATGAAAAAGCAGAATTAGGAAACACAAAAAAATTCCAGTCCATCTCGGCACCTGTTCCATCATAAGTCTTAAAATTCTCTAATATTCCGCAACAAACTTGCTTTTGAGTACTTAGAGGTATCCAATTATTTTTATAACCAGTACCTGGTAAATCCTTTATTTTTTTTTCTGCAGGCGGATAGTTAATAAAATTACTTACTGGGTCAAAACCTTCTATTCCTTGCATTTTAGTTACTATCCTATTCCATTTACTTAAATCTTTTTGAGTGCTTCTAGGCGGATTCGTTACTGAAAAATCAAGACGATACGCATCGCTAGCGCTAACCCCACCCTTTTTATTAGGTGTCTCTTTCGTTCTATGGTCACGAGTATTGGTTTTCTTCGTTCTGTGGTCACGAGTATTGGTTTTCTTTGTTCTATGATCCCGGATAATTTGAGCTTGAATAGGAGAAATATACGTAATGGCTAAAAAACCTATAATAAGGGCAAAGTGGTTTCTTTTTAATTTTACTTTTGTTTTCATAATTTTTTAATTTTAAATAGTTTTTTTAATTCTGGTACAAGATTAGTCCATACCTCAAAAATCGGCATGTACTATTTCTTCAAAAAC
>JBDLIN010000427.1:0-2567 GCA_039714835.1 Bacteroidota bacterium
AATTCTGCAGTCTGCTCCGAAGAATGATTATTAATTTCCTGCAAACCAATTATATCAGGATTTATTGCTTTTAATATTCTTGAATTGGATTCTTTTAATGACGGTTCAAATAAATTATCAGTCTGTGAATTATATGAGATAATTCTTAGCTGATCCTCATCTAATTTTTCAATTGAATAATCTACACTTCGCTGTGCTTGACTAGTTTCAAAGAAAAAGTCAAGTCCCCCTTCTTCATTTGGTATCTCATCACCTCCAGTTGTATTATCAACCAAGACAATTTTAATTTGAGAATTGGTAAAGAGTTTATCTCCATTAATAACCACTGTTGTATCGATCATAATTTCAAATATATTTGATGTTACTGTAGGAATTGAAACGAGTCCAATATTAGCTTGAGATATTGTTTTATTTGAAGATCCGTTTCTGAAAATACCGCTTCTTGCTCCAAAAGTATATTCTAGTTCAGCTCCGATTCCTTTAATAGCTAATCCAGTTGAGTTATCATTGTCAGTATCCAGATATAAAGTGATAGCATTTTGATCTTGCAAATTGATCTCAGTATCCATTTCCAATAAGAAAAAAAGATACTTATTATAATTTGTAGTTTTAAGAGTTTTAAAGTCAATACCGCTGCCATCTCCTGAAGCATCACTATATAAAGGAGTTATTGTGTCCCAGTCGGTATAATCTTCATCTAGAATAATTCTAAAATCTTGTGCTGAAATAAAAGTACTCAATAAAATCATATAGATTAAGAATAATCTGTAATTTTTATATAATTTTGGATATTCCATTTATGATATTTCCTTCATTTAAAATATACTATTCGCAAAGTAGTTTTCGGAATTATGAAACATATCTAACTGTCATTCCGGTTTACACGCTTTTGCCATAGGCATCCCTTCGGGGTTGTGTAAGACCGGAATCTATTGAACAAACAGATACCGGTATTGCAAAAAACGCAAACCGGTATGACAATATAAATCCGAAAACCAAATCATGATTAGTATAATATAACCATTTATTCTTTGTAGATATAACTCAATCTTTTATTTCTACTTCCCTTTTATTATTTTATACATTAAAATTATCACTATTCATATTTATGCTGAAAAAGTTCATAACTATTATATTTTTGTTGCCGACATTTTTATTAAATATTTCCAAAGAGCTTCCCATCGTTAAAGATATAAATAATTCAAACTATGAACTAACAACTGAAATTAGTGACCTACTAAATATTTTAATTAAATCAATGGACTAAAATGAAAACCAAAATATTTCTATTATTTGTACTTGTCTCTATCTCTATCCATGCACAAGAAACTATTCAATCTTTTATCTCACTTAAAAATACAGGCGTTCAGGAATTTCTCGATAAGTACCCTGATTATGATGGAAGGGGTACTATAATCATGATTCTCGATACTGGTATAGATGTCGGAATTGACGGTTTAACAACGACTTCGACTGGTGAGGATAAAGTAATTGATGTACAGGATTTTACCGGACAAGGTGATGTTGAATTTTTCGAAGCAAAAACCGATTCTGATAATGATACCATCTTTTTTGTTAACGATGAAAAAGAATTGAAAATATCTGCATCTAAAGAATTAGACCTCAAAGCTAAAGATGATAAATATTTCATCGGACTATTTACTGAAAAACATTGGATTAATTCTGGTTCCCGTGTTAGAGATATAAACGGAAACGGGACTACTGATGATGAATTTTACATCCTCGTTTTTAAAACAGAAAATGATTCATCTTGGATTGCGTATGTTGATGTTAATTCAAATGGTAATATTTCGGATGACCAGCCAATTCGAAACTTTAAAGAAAATCATGAAATAGTAAAGATCGAAAATGAATCTGGATTACCTTTCTTTACAATTGCCTTAAATATTTTCCCGGATGAGAAGAAAGTTGTCCTCTTTTTTGATGATGGAAGTCATGGAACACACTGTGCAGGAATTGCTGCAGGTCATAGCATTGGTGAAACGACATTAAACGGTGTTGCTCCTGGAGCTTATTTAATGGGTTTGAAACTCGGTAATAATAATTACTCAGGTGGTGCTACTGTTACCGAAAGTATGAAAAAAGCCTATTTGTATGCTGATAAGATTTCAAAAGAAAGAGAAGAACCATGTATTATTAATATGAGTTTTGGTATTGGTTCTGAGATAGAAGCCAAGTGCGAGTTTGGTGTTTTCCTAAGAGATCTTGTTAAGGAAAATCCTTACTTGTATATAGCAACTTCAAATGGAAATGAAGGACCTGGACTCTCTACTGCCGGGTTACCAGCATCCTGTACCTCAGTATTTTCTTCAGGGGCTGTTTTATCGCAAGAGGTAGGGAATGATCTGTATGGTACTGTCCTTGATCGTGATATTATACTCCATTTTAGTTCAAGAGGTGGAGAAGTGGCAAAGCCGGATGTAGTAGCTCCTGGTGCTGCAACTTCAACTGTCCCGAACTTTTCAAAACGTGATAGATTTTGGGGAACAAGCATGGCTTCTCCATATTCTGCCGGTGTAATGTCACTTTTGCTTAGCGCTGCAAAA
>JBDLIN010000428.1:0-2555 GCA_039714835.1 Bacteroidota bacterium
GGAATCTGGTCAACCATTCTAGGAATACTTCCATTTTTCTGAGGAATAGGCTCACCATGCGGATCAAATTGAGGATTTCCAAGGTAATCATCAATTTTATCAATTAAAAAATCTGAAGTTTGATGTTCAAGATTTTCTGCTTCATTATGAACTTCTTCCCATCCAAGTTCTAGCGACTGCATTAAGAATAATTCCCATAACCGGTGCCGTCTAAGAATTCCTACTGCTATTTCTTTACCTTTTGAGGTTAAGCTGACACCCTTATACTTTTTATAATTTACAAATCCTTGTTTTAATAGGCCTTTTGCCATATCACTTGTTGCAGCATTTGTAATATTTAACTTTTGAGCTAAGGCTAAAGTAGAAACTGAATTAGCGCTATTCTGACAAAGCTGGTAAACAGCCTTTAAATAATTCTCTTTTGATATACTCGGCATTATAAAACTTAATTAGAAATATTGTCTTACTCTAAAGTTAAGCATACTTAACTTATTTATCAAGCATATTAAAATTATTATGAATCAGTAGACCACCTTAGAAATAATTTCATTGATTTGTTTGAGAACCTCTCTAATACATTAGCAACCAAAAAGAATATTTAGTAATTTTCGATCTCGAATTTTGAAAGAAAGGAAAAAAGAATGCCCCAAATAGATAAAAATAATGTAATAGATGCGTTAAGAAACGTAATGGACCCAGATCTTCATAAAGATCTTGTAACATTAAATATGGTTGGAGATATTAAAATTGAAGATACTAAGATTTCTGCTCAAATAATCTTAACTACTCCAGCTTGTCCGCTGAAAGATCATATAAAAAATGATTGTATTTCAACAATTAAAGAACATATCCCTCAAGCTACAGAGATTAACATAGATATGACTGCAAACGTAAGTGCACATAATAATCAATCTAAAGATGCAATTCTACCTGGAGTAAAAAATACTATTGCAGTTGCAAGTGGTAAAGGAGGAGTTGGGAAAAGTACAGTTGCTGTAAATTTGGCCATTGCGCTCGCAAAAGATGGAGCGAAAGTTGGAATTATTGATGCCGATATTTATGGACCGAGTATTCCACTTATGTTAGGTGTTGAAAAAAATAGTGGGATGCTTCAAGATCCGGAAACTAAGAAACTAGCCCCGCTTGAAAGTTACGGTATAAAACTTATGTCTATTGGATTTATGATAGATGATGATAATCCCGTTATCTGGCGTGGACCGATGGCAAGCGGTGCTCTTAAGCAGTTTATGACGGATGTTGCCTGGGGTGAACTTGATTATTTAATCTACGATCTTCCTCCCGGAACCGGAGATATTCAATTAACACTTGTGCAGACAATTCCACTGACTGGAGCTGTAATTGTAACAACTCCTCAAGAAGTGTCGCTTATCGATGCTATGAAAGGTTTGAAAATGTTTGAACGTGTAAATGTTCCTGTATTTGGAATCATTGAAAACATGAGTTATTTCATTGCACCCGATACAGGAAAGCGTTATGATATTTTTGGCAGTGGTGGCGGAGAAAAATTAGCAGTTGAATTAAAAACAAATCTGCTAGGGAATATCCCAATTGATCCGAGAATTAGAGAGGGCGGTGATACTGGAAAACCAATCGTTCATGCTATACCGGAATCTGAGAATACAAAAATCATTATGGATGTTGCTCGCAATTTGGCAGCACAGATAAGTATAAAGAATTCGACCGATATGTTTAAAGAAGTAGAAATTCAATTATAATTGAGTAATAAAAATGTCAGAATCATTAAGAGAAAAAGTACTTGATGCATTAGAAACTGTTCGGCCATATTTAAAAGCTGATGGTGGTGATGTTGAACTTGTTGATATCAAAGAGAATGGTATAGTTGAAGTACGCCTAACAGGTGCATGTGTTGGCTGCCCGATGTCGCAAATGACTCTACGAGCTGGAATTGAAAGGGCATTAATGCGTGATGTACCAGAAATAAAACGTGTTGAAGCTGTTGAATAGAACTTTTAAAACTTAAATTAGGGATAGTTATGAGAGAAATGGTAGTTGCCGGAAACTGGAAAATGAACAAAGATTTGAATGATTCAATCAATTTGGTAAGTGAAATCAAAAATCAATTAAAAGGAAACAACGATGTTAAGGCTGTTGTTTGTCCCCCTTTTACTTCACTGGATACAGTTAATGCTCTGTTAAAGGATACAAACATAGGTCTTGGCGCACAAAATATGTGTGCTGAGGATAGCGGTGCTTTCACAGGGGCAATTTCAGCCTCTATGATAAAGAGCGTTGGATGTGAATATGTAATTCTCGGACATTCTGAAAGAAGAACTATTTTTGGTGAAAATGACGAATGGATCAATAAAAAGGTCAAAAAAGCTATCGAACATTCCCTCATCCCAATTTTCTGTATTGGTGAAACTCTGGAAGAAAGAGAAAGCGGAGATATGAAAAGGGTTATTGAGACTCAAGTTCGAGGTGGATTGAGTGGAATTTCTGAAGCAGAACTTTCTAAAATGATTGTCGCTTACGAGCCTGTTTGGGCTATTGGTACAGGTAAAACCGCTACTCCA
>JBDLIN010000429.1:0-2550 GCA_039714835.1 Bacteroidota bacterium
GGCTGCAATTAAGTTTTTATCCATTGAACCTCTATTGGAAGACTTAGGAAAGATTAATTTAACAGGAATTGATTGGGTTATTGTTGGTGGAGAAAGCGGACCGAAAGCAAGACCTATGAAAGAGGAATGGGCAATAAATATTAAACAACAATGTGAAGAACAGAATGTTGCATTCTTTTTTAAACAGTGGGGGACATGGAGTGTTGACGGTATAAGAAAAAACAAAAAATCAAACGGTCGTCTTCTATTAGGAAAAGAGTGGAGTGAGTATCCATCATATAAATTTAAAGAGGCAATATAGAATTATTCCACGATATTAGAGGGTGCCACGTAGTTACATTAGATAAAATCACAATCTAAAATTATAATATGCGACAAGTTTTTCCAAGAAATCCACAACGAAAGAAAAACCGATTATCAGAATATGATTACTCGCAAAATGGTTATTATTTTATAACTATTTGCACAAAGAACAAAGGAGAATATTTTGGTAAAATTAATAACGGGAAAATATTATTAAGTGAAATTGGAAATCTTACTAAAAAACATTGGAATGAGATTTCACAACATTTCCCATTTATAGAATTAGATGAATATGTAATTATGCCCAATCATATTCATGGTATAATCATTATCGATAATGAAAATAACGTAGGGAACAACTATAGTTGTTCCCTACAAAACAGAAATATGGAATTATTACCAAAAATAATTTCACAGTTTAAATCATCAGTTACACGGCAAATTCGTAAGCAATTTAACAATTATGATTTTGCATGGCAGAAGTCATTTTTTGACCATATTATACGCACTGAAAAATCATTGTTTAATATTAGAAATTATATTTTCTATAATCCTTCGAAATGGGATTTAGAAAAGAATGATATTGAAAATTTAGAAATGTAATGTCTACTGTAAAGGAATAACTATAGTTATTCCCTACAATTATTGTTTGTTAAATCTGCGTTTTGACTAAAGTTTTTCATTGATAATTTCACACCACAATTATTTAATTAAAATATTAACTTTAAGAGGAGGTCTCACCATGAAAGAAGGTTTAATTGAACAATTAAAAACCCAAGAGAAATTTTTTCTTAACACAGCTAGCTGTTTAAATGAGGGTGATTCTGATTTTCAACCAAATGAAGAAATGTACACCGTTGCACAGCATGTAGGTCATGCTGCAGAAACAGTAGGATGGTTTTTTGAAGGCGCATTTGGTGAAGGTTTTGATATGAACTTTGATAATTACGCCGAAAAAATGAAAAGATATACTTCCTTTGATAACTGTGTTCAGCAATTCAAGGATGAAATTTCAGCAGCAATAACTAAAGTCAAAGAACTTAAAGAAGCTGAATTAATACTAACCATTACTGGTGAAATAATGACCGGTGCACCAAAAATGGCTATTGTTGGTGCAATTGTAGACCATACTGCACATCATAGAGGATCATTAGCAGTTTATGCTAGATTGCTTGGAAGAAAACCGCAAATGCCTTACGGTGAAATGTGATTATCTTTTTATAAGAAATCTCTTTATTCTTTTACTTATCGAATAGAAACTCTCTATAAAATTTCTTTGTAACTTTTCCACAACTATTTTGTCTATTTATTAAAACTGATGAATACTGAAACTCTGAAACCAACAAAAGAAAAAATACCACTACCGGAACTTTATGAAAGATATTCAAAAGATATCTTCAAATATTCATTCAGTATTTTGAAAGATGAAGATGAAGCAAAAGATGCGGTGCAAGAAGTATTTGTTAAATATGTTGAAAATGAAAGTTCATTTAAAAGGAATTGCAGTTATAAAACTTGGCTTTTGGTCTTAACAAGAAATTACTGTTATAATAAAATAAAGAGTAAAGGATTTAATAACACAAGTCTTGAAACACAAATTTTCAATAAAACTTATGAAACAGATTATGATACTCATATTTCGATTAGGGAAGCACTGATGAAATTAAGTGCAGAAGATAATGAACTGATTTATTTGCGGGAGTATGAAAGTTACTCTTATAAAGAAATTGCAGAGATTACTGAACAATCATTTGAAAATGTAAAAATCAAGATATTCCGTGCAAGGAAAAAACTTAGAGAGATATTAAAATGAAAGATTATGAATTTAAAATAAGTCTATTTATTGATAATGAACTCCCAATCGATGAGCAGCAGAAACTTTTTCGTTTTTTATCTGGAAGCGGAGAAGCGCGACAAACACTAGTCGATTTAATGGAAATGAAAAAGGAAACGAAATCTTTTTATGCTGGGATGAATGTAGAAATGGATAATTCTAAAATAATAGCTGCTGAAGTATCTGTGCAAGATGAGAAAGAGAAGAAATATAAAATGATGTTTTATTTCTCTGCTGCTGCCGCAATTTTATTAGTATTTGCGTTTCTGATCAATCAATTCAAGGGAAATCCGATATTAACGAAGTATCAAAATCTTCAAGCCGAAATGATAACACTGCAAGAAAATTATAGCGATGTATTAAGCAAACAAATAGAATTGGTTAAGGTGAATAACCAGCTTTATGAAGAAACC
>JBDLIN010000430.1:0-2539 GCA_039714835.1 Bacteroidota bacterium
ATCAGAATTTTGGACAACTATAAAATCAATTAAAGAACAATAAAGTACAGGCTGTAACAATGTATAAAAGCCATTAAAACGGCTCTTATACTAATCGTTGTACAATATTTGGCACGGTAATTTATCCAATTTTTGCACTTAAAACTTTGATATTATTAGATAATTCACAAATAACAAACTATAACAATGAATAATAAATTTATCAGATTTTTAATAATTATAAATGGAATTCTAATTCCAATTTTTATTCTAACATTAATAGGATTCATAATAAGTGACTATTTCAAGAGAGACTACATAAATTCAGAGATAAAAGAAAATTTAGAAATTGAATATATTATTAAACAAACAAGTTTAAGAAAGGTTTATAACTCAGATATTTTTTATGTTCTATCATTTAAGAAAGAAAAATCAATGGAAGCTTTATTCCCAGAAGACCATCTGAAAATTAGAGAACTGCCAGATTACACAGTAAATGTTACTTTTTTTGATAAAGAATTCAACAAGATTGGCAAATTATTAACCGAAAATGGTTCTATTACTCATTTGGGGTTACTTAATTTCTATAATAGTGAAAATAATTCACCAAAACATATTATATATACAATTGGTCCAAAAGACACAAATGATGATAACATTATAGATTATAAAGACAATCACTTCTTATATATATCTGACCTAGACGGAAAAAATCTAACATTAGTTTTAGACAAAAAAGTAAAAGAATATAAATACATAAATGACTTCACTGAATTATTAGTTACTTACTATGATCAAAATAATATGTTAAATCTTGGTATTTATAATATTAAAAATAAAAGCTTTTTAAAGAAATCTAAACTTAATTAGGTAAATAAGAACATTGTACAACACAAGCTATACTCCATAGCGCGTTTATTGTAGTTTCAATGAAAGTATACTCTAAAAAGTTAGCTCCACAAAAGCCTTTTTTTATATTTGAAAAGTAATTTAATAAAAAAGAGGCTTTTGCTCGGTGCCAGTTAGAATGATTGTGAAATACGCGCAACGTAGCATAGCCTAATCGTTGTGTGGCATAAGACATCCTTAACAAACATGAAGAAGAAATTATAGAATGAAGAAAACACTATCAATAATAGGATTTATTTTTCTGTTATGCTTTGCGTTTTGTCAGCCTGATAAGGAAGGTAAAAAGAAGATAAATAATAATATTATTACTCAGAACTTTGAAGTAGCGTCAAAAATTGATCAAATTAGGCAGAAACATGGTAAATTAAAATCACACAAATTTATTGACGATACACTTTTATACAAAAGAGTAGAGGCAGATTTTTATGAAGACCAAATACTTTCTGAAGATGAAATAGAGCTATCTGTTAGATATGCTTTTATGCCACAAATGTATCACGATAAAGCAATTAAATTACCAATAAATAGGAGGATAGTTCTTAAAGGTAATTTCTTTTTCAATAAACAATTAGGAAATAAAATATATAGAACGATAAATTATATTGTATCCTCCAATGGAGAAGGAGGAATACTAATTAATAAAACATTCGATATATCTGAAAATATTAATAAAGTAAAACTACCTAATCGTCTTATAAATAAACTCATACTAGTAAGTTCTAGCATTTATGATAATAAGTCAAAAGTAAAGTTTCACTTAAATCATCAAATTCGTTTTTCAGTCTTAAATAACACTTTATATTGGACTTTTAAAGATGTAAAATCAAGTAAGCCATATTCCTTAGAACCAACTATTTTAAAAGGGATTAATCTTCAATTTAAGCTAAAAGAGGATGGAACAATTGACTCATTAGTGAATTATTTAGCTATAATTAATGAATTGAAAGATAGAATAGATACCGCAAATAAAAATCTAATAAATAGATATCCTAATGAAATTGATATAATTAATAAATACACTAAAGAGATAATAAAGTCTATAGGAAATAGAGAACATCTTGAAATGACAATTGGTAGAGATGCTTTCATGTATTTTAAAGTTGGTTCAATTGGTATTGAAAAATATAAGAAATTGAATATTGAAAACATAGAGGAATACCCGTATTCTAAACTGCCTATTATAACAAAAAGTAACGTCAATTTAGTTGATGTATATTCTGACAATACTTCCCATTATAGACTAACTAGTTCAATAAATTATGAAATGATAAAAGATGTTGATAGTATTTTAAATATTACTGGTTTTCAAGAATTAGTAAAGCGAATGGAGTATATGAGAGAAGTGGAATATTACATAAATAAAAGCAATATTCCATATTTTATTAGTGAATTATCTGTGCTAAAAGATGGAAAAAGCACAAATCAACGGCAGACCAGAATAGAATTGATTAGATAATAAATTACGCCACACAACATCATATATACCTCATAGGCAAGAATTTGCTCAAATTTGAAAGATTATGCCATTAAGGAAGTCCGCATAAGCAAATATAATTTTTAGAAAAAAATAAAAATTATATTTGCTTATGCTCGTAGCAGTTTGAAAGTTTCTGCTTTTAAAACTTGCCTACGTGGCATATATAGAACCGTT
>JBDLIN010000431.1:0-2539 GCA_039714835.1 Bacteroidota bacterium
ATATCAACATTCGCCACTAACCAGATCACTAATCCTGCTGGGAAAGCAAAAAGTATTGCTCTCCACAAAATAAAAATTGTTCTATCTATCATTGAAGTATAAAGAATCTGTAATAACTTAGGTGGTCTGTATGGCGGCAATTCAAGTGTAAAAGCAGATGCCTCTCCTTTCAAAATAGTTTTTGATAATCCCCACGAAACCATTAAACTCAAAGCAATTCCAAGTAAAGCAACAAAAACTACTGCACCAGCTGTGACTAATCCCGCAAGATGAGCAGGTGCAAGAGCCCCAATAAAAATTGAAGCTATTAAAATCTGTGTTGGCCACCTACCATTACAAAGTGAAAAATTGTTAGTGATAATTGCGATAAGTTTTTCTCTTGGACTATCAATGACTCGTGTGGCAACAACTCCCGCAGCGTTGCAGCCAAATCCCATAGCTGTAGTTAAAGCTTGTTTGCCATGTGCACCAGCCTTTCGATAAAGAAAATCCATATTAAATGAGATTCTCGGTAAGTATCCAAAATCTTCTAGCAAAGTATAAATAGGAAAAAATATTGCCATTGGAGGAAGCATAACAGCAATAACCCATGCCATCGCTAAGTATCCTCCATCAATTAACAACCCGTTTACCCAAAGGGGAATCCCAATCGATATAAAAAAGTCTTTAAGAATTGGATGGAACGTATCAACCAGAAGTGATGCCAGCATTCCTGAGGGATAGTTTGCTCCTTCAACTGTAAGGTAAAAGACCAATGCTAACATTAAAAACATGATAGGAAATCCGAGCCACTTGCTTGTAACAAGTTTATCCAAAGTTCTATCTAAAGTTGGAATTTCTTTTGAACCTTTTTTATGAACTGTTCTCAATGCAATTTTTGAAGCATCTGTATAAATTGCTTCCATAATTGAATCATGAAGACTTTCTCCATATTCTAATCTATGCTGATCGGCTTGAGTAATTATTGCTTCTTTTTTACTCATATCAATTCTCCTTCAGCAATAGATTCAGATTTTGGAGAAGCAACCAGTTTGCTTAATTCACCAGATCGAATGGCGTCAAGTATTTTTTGATCTCCTTCCAATAAGCGCATTGCTACCCATCGAGAGTTTGGTAGATCAGGAAATTCACTTTCAATTTTATCAGTGAGGTCAGAAATAATTTTCTTTACATTTGAGGGAATAGAGTGAACCTTTCTAGGATTGCATTTATATGTACCGGATGCAACTTCATGAATTGCATCAAGAAGTTCGTCCATTCCCTTCTTCTGTCTTGCCTCTGTTGGAATGACCGGAATTCCAAGTTCTTTAGTCAATGCGCGGACATCAATCTCATAATCATAACGTTTTGCTTCATCCATTAAATTTAAACATAGTACTGCCCGATCAGTTATCTCAGTGATCTGTAAAACCAAATTTAGATTCCTCTCAAGTCTTGTTGCATCAATAACTATAACTGTAACATCAGGTTGACCAAAAAGAACAAAATTGCGAGCTACTTCCTCATCCTCACTTGTTGATAAAAGAGAATATGTTCCGGGAAGATCGACCAATTTGAATTTCTTTTCGCTATAAATATATCCACCTTCTGCACGTGTAACCGTTTTACCAGGCCAGTTGCCTGTATGTTGTTTAAGTCCGGTAAGATTATTAAACACTGTACTCTTCCCAGTATTTGGATTACCAGCAAGTGCAACCAAATAGTCGAACTTGCTCATATTGATTCCTAACTTTATTAAGTTACCGGCATTATGAACCGGACAATTTGCACAATCACTCATTATTTTCATCCTCAATAAATATTAGATCTGTCTGTTCCTTTCTCAGAGCAATTGAAGTTCCCCGAATATTGTACGCTATAGGTTCACCGCTAAATGAAACAAGACATGGTACAATATCAGTTCCGGGAACAATCCCAAAATCTAAGAGCCGTCTTCTTTGTTTTCCTCTAACCGCATTTGAAATTCCAAATATCCTCCCACTCTCACCAACATTTAATGTTGATAGGCTTCTGTATTCCTGCTCAATTTTAAATTCCTGAGTAATTGAAGAAACTGAAATATTACTTCCACATTCAGATTTTATCTTAAATCCTTTTCCATTTGCGATGAATAAAATATGCCCCTTGGTTATCCCTTTCATTTGGATATACATTCCAGGATATAGTCCCTCGTCGACTAATTCTTTGTATATCTCTCTTGGTTCATCCTCCAAATGTATTATCTCTGCGTATTCGTTTTCCCTAAGTTCAGTAATCAGCTTTCCTCTTCTCTCCGGCATTATTCCATCTGATGTTGGTATTGGATCTCCATGAGGATCAATGAGAGGATTACCTATTTTGGCCGCAAGTTCATCAGCTTCTTCAGGACTCATATGATGCTCGGCATGCTCTGCCTCTGCATGCCAATCAATTTCTTTTACTCCTGTTTCTTCAGCAAGAAATTTTTCCCATAACCGATGATTTCGAATAACTTGAAGTGAATAATCTCTTCCCTCCTTTGTCATTTTTATTTTATCATCGTGGAGTTCAATTAAATTGA
>JBDLIN010000432.1:0-2526 GCA_039714835.1 Bacteroidota bacterium
GAAGGTGTTAATAATGAAGAGTATAGAAATGAAGAAAAAAAGTGGTAAATTGAAACATTGGAGTTTTTAAATTACCAAACGCACCATATTAAAACCGTTGGCGGTAATTGCAGACGCAACCCAAAAACTATGATTATTATCTTAGATTAGTAATAGAAAAATTGACTGATATGAAAAATATAATCCTATTAATAATGTTTTCTCTGACAATTATTACATGTTCAAAAGAGGATGATATATTGATTCCTGCTGAACTAGATAATCCAAGTGCAATGATTGTTTCTTGCCAGGCATCACAAGATGATACTCTAAGGATAGTGGATTACAAGTATGATAATGGTAATTTGATAACCGAAACTTCAATTCAAAATGGAGAGGTGCAGAGTAAAACAATTTTAGAGTATAATACGGAAAATCAGATAATATCAGAAGTATATCTTACTGAATGGAAAAAAACTGAGAAAACCTATGTTTATAATGAGAAAAATCAATTAATCAATATTATATACAAATTCACCGACTATGATACTGATGGACAAATTACAAATGAAAGAGAAAGTGAAGCTCCGAGAGAATATGAGAACAATCAATTAGTCAAAGAATGGGAATATTGGGGCGGATTTAATACATATGAGTATAAGGATGGTAGGATTATAAGTAAGATTGATTATACAAAAAATGGAGAAAAACACCATTTTACGTACTATAAATACTCAGGTGATTTATTGATTGAAGAAAAAAAGGAAACTAAAGTGGGTGGATTGATATATTTAAAAACCTACAAGTATGATTCTCAAAATAGATTAATTCAAATCCAAGACGGAGAAAACATTATTGAGGAAAATGAATACATTGATAAAAAACTGATTGAGAAAAGAACATATTATTTCGGTATTGACCCAGGATTTGATGTTTGCTATGGAAACTATATTTATAGATATGAATATTAACTACCGCCAACAATGTATCCTATGAAAAGCACTAGCCAAGTTCTTCAAAGTTAATATTTAATTTTTTATTATTTCATTTTATGATGATAAAATAGAAAACAACGTGGCACAACAAAAAATATAGTGCATCTAGCAGATAGTGCTAAGAATGAATATGATAGCAATTAATAAACATAGTAGAAACCTGAAAGTTTAGAGCGTTTAAATGCCAACCGCCCCATATTCAAACCGTTGTAGCTCATTTAAAAGAAAAATACAACTCAAATAATCATCAAATTTGAGCTGAAAAGAGTATCTTTATGAGCTTAAAATAATAAAATGATTGATAATCGAGGACAACAAATAATTGATTTTATAAAGGAGAATGGAAAATGTTCTTCAAAAGAAGTTTTTGAAAATGTAGATATTTCAGTTAGTTATGCTACACTTAAAAGAATCCTAACTAATTTAATATCTAATAATTATATTACCACTAAAGGACAAGGAAAAGGAACAAAATATCTTTTGTCACCTGTATTTGAACTGATTCAACCAATCGATATTAAAAAATATTACCAAAAAGAAATTGATGAAAGACAAATTAAAGAAAACTTCAATTTCCAGATAATCACAGATGTATTAAGTGAATATAGTGCGTTTACAGAAAATGAATTAACTAAACTAGCAATACTTCAAAAAGATTACAAATCAAATATCGCGGAACTTTCAGAAAATGAATATAAAAAAGAATTAGAAAGATTTGCCATAGATTTAAGTTGGAAATCCTCTCAAATTGAAGGAAATACATATTCCTTGTTGGAAACTGAACGATTACTAAAAGATAAAGAAACAGCAGCAGGAAAGACAAAGGAAGAAGCTATTATGCTTCTAAATCATAAAGATGCTATTGATTTTATAATTGAAAACAATGATTATCTGAATCTTTTGACAGTTTCGAAAATAGAGGACATTCACAGCATATTAACAAAAGGACTTGGTGTAGAGCGTAATCTGAGAAAAAGACGAGTTGGTATTTCAGGAACAAATTACAAGCCTCTTGATAATGAATTTCAGATATTAGAAGCGTTAAGAAATACTTGTGAAGTGATAAATAGTAAAGAAAGTATCTTTGAAAAAGCTTTTCTGGCATTAGTATTGATTTCTTATATCCAACCATTTATGGACGGAAATAAAAGAACTGCTCGAATCGTAAGCAACGCAATTCTGATGAATTATAATCATTGTCCATTGTCATTTAGAACAGTAGATTCGATTGACTACAAGAAAGCTATGCTACTATTTTATGAGCAGAATAATATTTCAAATTTCAAGGAGATTTTTATAAATCAGTTTGAATTTGCAGTAAAAACATATTTTTAAATGACCAAAAAACGAGCTACAAAAAAAATATAGTGCATCTGGCAGAAAGCACTAAATATGAAGATTGTAGCAATAAATAAACTTAATAGTAAATTGGAAAATTGAAGCGTTGAAATGCTAAACGCACCATATTAAAACCGTTGTGTTTAAATAACAGGAAATGACTACAAGAAAATTAATAATACTATTCTATTGGATTTTTATTCCATTTATCATT
>JBDLIN010000433.1:0-2514 GCA_039714835.1 Bacteroidota bacterium
TCTAAAACCGATGGACAAGAAAGTGAAAGGATAAGGTAATATATTATTCCCAATTTATCTGTGAAAGCTATAATAATTATATGGCTGTCAAGGTTCACTACTTGACAGCAGAAAAATCTAAGTTTTTCCAATTTTCTTAGCCCAATTCTCAATTCTGAAAATTAAAATTGGTTCTTTATTTTAGACTAAAAAGTTAATTCAACCCTATTTGTTATAAACTAACTTTTTATTAATTTTATAATGTGATTGATATTGGCATGATTCTTAAGTCACTTTAAAACAAGAGATAATTCGTTTATGTTGAATATAAATATTAATACACTAGTTGAAATTCTCATACTACAAAGAGATAGATAATTATATCTAGGGGAAGGTTACTAATTATAGTAACCTTTTTCAGTTTAAACAGAATTTGGAGAAATTATGGCAAAAGCAAAAGGCGATATAATAATTGATGTCGAAAAGTGTAAGGGCTGTGAGCTATGCTTTGAACCCTGTCCGGAAGATATACTTGAATTATCAAAAAAAGTAAATCAGAATGGATACCTTTATGCAGTAAAAATTGAAGATACCTGCACTGGTTGTACAAGTTGTGCGTTGGTTTGTCCAGAAGGTGCGATAACTGTTTATAGAAAAATTGAAGGGAAAAAGAAATTGTTAACTAAAGTAACAAATGTTACAAGTGATATGACATTGAAGGTGGACGAATGAGTGAAATAAAATTGATGAAAGGAAATGAAGCATTAGCAGAAGCAGCTATCAGAGCGGGAACCGATGCATATTTTGGATATCCAATTACACCACAATCAGAAGTTCTTGAGTATTTAAGTAGAGAAGCGGAAAAAAGAACCGGGATGACAGTTCTACAGGCTGAAAGTGAGATTGCTTCAATAAATATGGTATATGGAGCTGCCGGTACAGGAAAGAAAATCATGACTTCCTCCTCAAGTCCCGGAATAAGTTTAATGCAGGAAGGTATCTCTTATATTGCTTGTGCTGAACTACCCTGTCTTATTGTAAATGTTAATCGTGGTGGACCAGGATTAGGGACAATACAACCGGCTCAAAGTGATTATTTCCAATCTGTTAAAGGAGGAGGACATGGAGACTATAGATTAATTGTTCTCGCACCTTCTACTGTTCAGGAAATGTCAGATTTTGTAAAGCTATCTTATGAATTGGCTTTTAAATATAGAAATCCGGTTCTGATCTTAACTGATGGTGCTTTAGGACAAATGATGGAAAAAGTTGAGTTCTTTCCTCAACAGCCGCGTGAAGATATTCTTACTGGATGGGAAACAATAGGAAAATCTGAGGATAGACCGAGTAATGTTATCACTTCTCTTCATATTAAACCTGATCAGATGGAAGAGATCAACATACATCTTCAGAAAAAGTATAAAGAGATTGAAAAAAACGAGATCAGAGTTGAAATGATTGACTGTGATGATGCGGATTACATTATAACAGGTTATGGTCTTGTTGCAAGGATCTGTCAAAAAGCTGCGCAACTAGCCAGAGATAAAGGGATAAAAGTAGGAGTTATCAGACCAATCACTCTTTTCCCATTTCCGTATGAAACTTATAATAATATTGCTGATAACGTAAAAGGAATTTTGGATGTGGAAATGAACGCTGGTCAAATGGTAGAGGATGTTAGACTAGCTGTGAATGGAAAAATTCATGTTGAATTTTATGGCAGGATGGGTGGTATTGTTCCAACACCGGAAGAGATACTGGAAGCCTTAGAACAAAAAATTATTGGAGGTGCTCAATGAAGGATAAAGTATTAGTTGAAGAAGAGCATAATAAAAATACATCACTAAAAGATGATACTGTGATTCAAGATGAGAATTTAGTTTATCAAGTTCCTAAAACATTAAAGAACGCTGATTTTCATTATTGTCCCGGCTGTGCTCATAGTGTAGTGCATAGGCTTATTGCAGAAGTGATAGAGGAAATGGGTATTCAGTCAGAAACAATTGGGGTTGCACCTGTTGGCTGTGCTGTATTTGCGTATAATTATATTGATGTTGATATGACAGAAGCTGCTCACGGTAGAGCTTCTGCTGTTGCAACCGGTATTAAAAGAGTTTTACCTGATAAATATGTTTTTTCCTATCAGGGCGATGGTGATCTAGCAGCTATTGGGACCGGAGAAACAATTCATACTTGTAATCGTGGAGAGAACATTCTTTTTATTTTTATTAATAATGGAATTTATGGAATGACAGGCGGGCAAATGGCTCCTACAACACTGCCTGGTATGAAATCGACCACATCTCCATTTGGTAGAGATGTTAGCACAATGGGAAATCCGTTAAAAATAACTGAAGTTGTTGCAACACTTCCCGGAACATATTATGTAACAAGACAAGCAGTTTTTAAACCAAATTTGGTAAGAAGAACTAAAAAAGCTATTAGAAAAGGTTTTGAACTTCAAAAAGATAAAAAGGGAACATGCTTTGTTGAGGTAGTAGCAAATTGTCCCTCAAACTGGAAAATGACACCGGT
>JBDLIN010000434.1:0-2507 GCA_039714835.1 Bacteroidota bacterium
TAAGCACTTTGCCTGCCCATACTTACACAAAATGTTGTAGCCAGTTATTCAATTATTGTATTATATAGTTCATTCTTTAAAGCTTCTTTATTCATTTGATTACCAATTTTTTCACTTTTCTCTTTGAAACTTTTAGTGCTAAGTAATTCTAATACTTTTGGTTCAAGATTCTTGATAGTCATTCTACTTACTTTTATTCCTTTTGGACCAACTCCCAGCTCAGATATAATTGTATCCCAAACAAACTGGTCGATAAAGTGTGGAATTGCCATTGTCGCACAGCCATATTTTATTGCTAAATGCGTTGTTCCCGAACCTCCGTGATGAATTATTGCATACATTTTCGGAAAAAACCAATCATAGGGAACTTGTGAAACAAAATATATCAATTCAGAATTAAATTTTTCGGGTTTTGTCAGCCCTCCGGATGCGGTATTTATGATGGCTGGTATTCCATTTTGCTCCAGGATATCAAGAATAACTTTTGTTCTGAATTCCGGTTCAGTGTTTGGCATGGAGCCAAAAGTAATAAACACGATTTTTTCGTTTCTTTCCATGAATTCCAATAATTCTTTCTCAGGTTTCCAATCTGTTTTTCGCTTTAATTCATGATGTCCTAAAACTTTAACGTTGCGATCCCAATAATTTGGTTTTGGAAAAAGAGTTGGCGAAATCGTATAAATGAATTTTCTGGTTTTTATAATATCGATTACCTCTTTTCGTGTAACTTTCTCATTGACTTGCAACCACTTTTTGACAGTCTTAGTTGCTGAAGCTACCCCAATATTATATAGCTTAAATGTGAGCTTATTAAAAAATGAGCCGTAATCTTTCCTGAAAACTAGTAATGGATGTCCCTCTACATAATGCAAATATGGGAAAGGGCTTAAGAAAATCGTTTTTCCCTTATTTTTCTTTTCCCATATTATTGGACAAGTCGTTTTTGAGTTATAGAGGATTATATCTGGCTTCTCTACTTGAATCAGTTCGTACAATAAAGTCTCCTTTTCTTTATTTGCACGCGTTGAATTTACTGCTAGTTTGAAGAAAGCGAGGTACTTTTTAATCCCTGTTCCTCCCCCCAGAAGTACTCTTCCAAACTCACTGTCGTTTAAGTCATATATTTTTCGGCCTAAAGAGGCAAAATCCAAATCGCAACTTCCTGTGAGTTCTCTAAATTGCTCTGAAAATGCACAAATGACCTGGTGTCCTTCTTCTTTAAGAATTTTCCCAATTGCTAAGAAGGGTTCAATATCTCCTTGAGTTCCTATTGCTGTTAAGATTATTTTCATTAACTATTTCATTAATTGGCTACAACTTGTAAAAATACCCACCTCCTAAGTATTCCTGTCTACTTGTAAAAGTGCGTGGAACGGCGGAACTAACCTGCCATAAAACTTCGTGGCAGTGACTTTTAATTTACTAATAGATTTGGAGCGGAATACAGACTCTTGAGACCCTCCCATGCTTTGTGGTCAGAGTTTAGCGCCTTGTTAGGTTTCGTAGCTTATTGTATTTGAATATTTTTATTTATATGCAGTGTACCAAGCCAAATTCTTCCATTACATTGTTGTAAATCTTCCTTCTCAACTTGATAACTAAGTCCTGGAAAATTAAATATTGCTTCGAATTCTCCTACAGTAAGAATATCAAAATTATCGTATGTAATTGTAATGAATTTATCCTCATTCCCATTTATTACGGATAACCAATGATTATCCCAAGTATCCCATGGCTCGGGCGAAATAACAGATAACTGATGTGTAAATGTTTTTTTTGATAAATTCCTTAATAATAGTCCATTTGTGAAATAATGAAAAAGTCCTAATCCCATTTTATCAGGATCGAGGTATAAAAGATTTTCAGGGCCATTATTAGTCAGTTTTATATCAATTTCAATGCTATTAGAGGCTATCTTTTTTACAGTCAGAATTTCGCATGATAATCCTTCCTTGTACTTGTTTTGCTTTTTCAGGTTTTCAATGATTCTAGAATCATTTCTTGGGTCTTCAATAGAGTTTCCAACTGAATCAATGAACTGATTAAATCCTATTGGGATGATATAATTACCAAAAACAGAAGGAGCACAATTTATTACGGGGCCCATTGGCATATATGAAGAATACAAAGGGTGAAGCTGTCCAGAATAGATTTCAATGTTATCGACAAATACAGCAAATGTCCCGTAATTTGAACTAAAAAAGTTAACCCAGTCCTTCAAATAAATCAAATGAGAAGAGAAATCATAGAATTCTATCTCGTCTGAATAATAAACTATCGAGTCATTAATTACTAATCCAAAACCATTTTGTGCTGTTAAATCTAATTCTTTATCATTTTGCTCACAGCTAGTTGAGAGCATAAAAACGATAACAGTAATCAGGATTTTGGTAATTCTCATTTGGGTCTTTTCTAATAGATGCGATTTTACATTCTACAGTTGCGTAAAACTAAAAAACCTAACGGTTGAACTAACCGGCCGTAGCGTGGCGCAGCTTTAGTGTGTT
>JBDLIN010000435.1:0-2505 GCA_039714835.1 Bacteroidota bacterium
AATTATCAGTTACCTGAAGCGAATGATGTTCGGCTAGTTATTTTTGATGTGCTTGGAAATAAGGTTGTTAACCTGGTTGATGAAAGAAAAGATGCTGGTTATCATTCAGTTGAATTTGATGGAAATAAATTGAGTTCAGGAGTCTATTTCTATTCAATTTCTGCTGGAAGTTTTTACCAAGTTAACAAAATGCTGTTACTTAAATAATGAACTTGAATGGTATGATAAGTAGGATTTTCTTTTTTTCTATTAGCCTTGTTTTCCTATTTGGATGTGAAACAAATCCACCGAATATCGTGAATACACAAGATGAATATGGGAAAGTATTTGTTTCATCTAATGTTGCTAGTGCAGAAATAATTGTTGATGGCGAATTTACAAATCAATTCACTCCTGATACTTTAATACTTAAGCCTGGTTTCTATACTATTACACTTTCTAAGAGTGGCTACCGATCTTCATCAAACGATATTGAGGTGAAGAAGAATAAAGCTATTGATTTAATCATTAACCTTTCTCCAGAGAATTCAAAAAGGACTGTAATTATTGAGAATTTTTCAAATGTTAGTTGTGTACCTTGTGTTGAGACTAATAAAATTTTAAAATCAATAGGAAATACTTATGCAAACGATGAATTAGTGATTGTAAAATATGCTACAAATTTTCCATCACCAAATGATCCGATGTATTTAGAGAACTATCAGGATGCTGATGAAAGAATGAATATTTACAACATTCTTTTTACTCCAACAGTAATTGTCGATGGAACCGAAAGACCGATTTCTTCAGATTCAAATAGTATTAAGAGTGTGATTAATAGTAAGCTGCTTGAGTCTTCAAAGTTTAATATAAATGCAAGTGCGAGTATTGGACATGATTCAATAGTAGTTGAGGGTTATATTGAACTACTTGAATCTACAGATATTGATTTCAGTAACTTAGTTTTTCAAGGCGTTATAACTGAATCTGGGATTGAATATGCGACTCCACCTGGGTCCAATGGTGAAACAAAATTTGAGAATGTTATGCGAAAAATGTTCCCAACAAGTATTGGCAGATCAATTAGCAAAATTGAAACTGAAAAACAAATTACTATTTCCGAAAGAGTAGAATTAAAAAATAATTGGAATAGGAACAATTTAAATGTAATCCTTTTTGTTCAAGATAATTATTCAAAAAAAATATTTGATGTTAAAAAATTAGATTAGTAATGAGAGGAAAAATGCAGAGAAAAGTTTTTGTAGTTTTATTACTTATGATTGGAATTATTTCAAATACTAGAGTCATTGCACAAGATTTCACAATCAATGTTCATGATAATTATCTAGTCGATTCATTAGGTAGTGAGATAGTTTTTAGTATTGATTTAATTAATAATTCGACTCAAGAGATGGGAGTCACTATTGTACGAAATGAAGTGACTATACCAACAAGTTGGAGTTCTTCGTTGTGCTTAGATAATTGTTTCCCTCCACATCTTGATAGCATTAGTACTTCACCAGACTATGGAATTACTCCTCTTGCATCCGGGGAAAGCAGAGTAATGTCATTACATGTTTATCCTCTCGAAGAAGATGCTGAAGCTATTATCGAATTGAAATTTGTTAATGAAGAAAATCCAAGTGAGCAATATATTCATGAATTTAGAGCAGCCTCAGCAATAATTTCTGTTGATGATAAATATCATGATCATCTAGATTATAAATTGTACCAGAATTATCCAAATCCATTTAATCCATCTACAAGAATAAGTTATACTGTTGGCAGTAACGATCACACATCAGAGTTTGTATCACTAAAAATATTTGATATACTTGGAAGAGAGGTTGCTGAGTTAGTAAATGAGATTCAGAGTTCGGGAAATTATTCAATCGACTTTTCAGATAATAATTTGTCTAGCGGTATATATTTTTATGAATTGAAAACAGATCAGTTCCATCAAATAAAAAAAATGATTTTGGAGAAATAGATGAAAAAGATTTTACTTATAATTTTTCTATTGTTCGGAATTATACAAGCTCAAGAGAATGCTAAAAAATTGGAAGGAATAGCTCCAAACTTTGAACTGGAAGATCTAGATGGAGAGTATTCTGAACTAAATGATTTTCTAGGTGAAGGCCCAGTCCTGATAAGTTTTTGGGCTACATGGTGTAAACCATGTATTCAAGAATTAAAAGAATACAATAAGATATACAATGAACTTAAGGATAAGGGTTTTAAAATGGTTGCAATCTCAACAGATTCTGAAAGAAGTGTTGCAAAGGTAAAACCATTTATAAGTTCAATGGGATATAAATTTTCGGTTCTGCTTGATACAAATTCAGATGTAGCTAGAAAATATTATGCAAGAGTAATGCCTCATTCTGTAATTTTAAATAAGAATGGTGAGATTATTTATTCTCACGTTGGGTATTCCTTTGGTGATGAAAAAAAAGTTAAAGAAATAGTTCAAAATCAGATTCTTGGTAGTGAGAGATAGTTGATGAATAATAAATTCTATTCCAT
>JBDLIN010000436.1:0-2501 GCA_039714835.1 Bacteroidota bacterium
TTATTTTATTTATAAGTGCTTCGTTTATAGTTGGCTCATTTGCTTATTTCTTAAAGTATCAATCAGAACTTGTTGAATTGGAAAAATATGATTATTCAAAACAAGATAGCTTGTTTTGGAGTAGCAAAAATCAATTAGAATCTGAATTAACAAATAAGAAAAAAGTTGATTATGAGCAGGAACTTTTAGATTTTAGTAACGATAATTATTCTGAAAGAGCTGATTACCTTGATCATAAAATTAATATTAACAATTCAACCATAGAAGAGTTGATATTACTACCAGGAATCGGACAGAAGACAGCAGAAAACATAATTGCTTATAGAACAAATAATAATGGATTTCGTAAAATAAGCGATCTTAAAAATGTTCCTGGTATTGGTGATAAAAAATTAAATAAAATTAAAAATTATATAATTATTGAATAGAGTATTTTAGATTCTGGAGGAAAAATGGAAAGGAAAACTGAACCGTGGTATATTCATGCAGGTTTATGGGCAGTAATAGTTATTCTTGTTGTAATTCTTATTCAGGTTTCAATTATTGAACCTACTAACGTAATTCGTGAAGAAACTTATTTCAAAAACGAATCTCGTTTGCGAATGGAAAACATTAAACAAGCTGAAATTCTATATGAAGACAAGCACAGTAAATTCTCTGACAATTTAGATACTCTTATTAATTTTATAAAAACTGATTCTTCTGTTATCGCTTTGGTTGAAGGTATTGATACTTTAACTCAAAAATCTACTAATCCATTCGTTAACTTGACTGACGGTGTTTTTACTCCAGAATCACTATATACTTCTCCTCGTTCAGGAAGTTTCTTTATTGTACAAACTGACACCTTGTTAGAAATTGATACTGTAATTAATAGAAGAGGAAAAATAGTTAAAATTGATTCCACTACTACCATCGGTACTCGCTATGTAATAGAAAATCCAGATAGCGAGGATAAGATTGGCGATCTCTATTCTGATGCTCTCAGAAATACTGCTTCTTGGGAATAATTTTCTAACATGCGTTATTAATGAATCATGTTGGTTTTAATATAACAGAAAAGAAGCTGCAATTAGTAGAAGTTGTTAAAAGTTCTGACACCTATTATTTGGAGAATGTTGACGAAGAAAATTTTTCGGATGATTTAAATTTTCAATCAAATAGTTTCATTAACATTCTTCAAACTGCATTTAATACTCTTAACGAAAGAAGTCCGCTAAAAAGCAGGCTAACATCTATCTCACTTCCTATTGAGCTATTTAGAATATTCAGTTTTCCCTATGAAAAAGAGCTTTCTGAAGGTGAGCTAAAAGAACATATCGAGTTAGAATTTTCAATAGTTTTTCCAACTTTTTCATTTCAAGATTATTTAGTGAGACCAAAGATAATTTCCAAAGGCATTTATTCGTATTCTGAAATATTAGTAATTGCTATTGAAAAAAAATTGTTGCAAATATTACATGATTTTCTTTCAACAAATAATTTATCTTTGCATTTTATTGACAATGTTCATTTCTCCTCTGATCTTTTGTTGGGAAAAAAATCTACTGTAAATCTGTACAAAGGTAGTGATTTTATCTCATGTTCAATTTATATTAATAATGATCTCATAGGGTTTAGAAAATTTAACGCAAGCAGCACTACAAAACTCATTGAATATCTTCGTGAATTAAACTTGCGTGATGATTTGGGTTTAAATGACTTTAATATTTCTGGAGATACTGATTTTTATTCGCTTAAGCAGGAAATTGAAGATTCATTGCAGCTTGAACTTAATACTATAGATCCATTCAATCGTATAAAGGCTTCAGAATTATTTACCCAAACAGATCAATTTATTAATAATCCTTCGCTATTCAGTTCGGCTGCAGGTATCTGCTTTAGAGTTTCTTAACTTATTCATATTACAAAAATTAAAGGTATTATGAGAATAATTTCTGGAAAATTTAAAGGTAGAATCATCAAGTTTCCAAAGTCTAAACTCGTCAGACCCACAACCGACAAAAACAAGGAAGCGATTTTTAATATTCTAAACAATCAGATTGATTTTGACGGTATAAAAGCATGTGATATTTACGCTGGTTCCGGTTCTCTTGGATTAGAAACATTAAGCAGAGGAGCTGATAAGGTTCATTTTATTGAAAAGAATTTTCATGTTCAAAAAATGCTCAAAGAAAATATTGCTAGTTTGAATTCTGATGATAATTGTAAAGTGTTAAAAATGTCAGCTCTAAAATTTTCATCAATGGAGGATCATGATCAATATGATTTGATAATTCTTGATCCTCCATTTTTTCAAGATGATATTCACCAAGTGGTTAAAAATCTTCTTGTTAATAATTTTCTTAAGAAAAACGGTATACTTTTAGTTGAGCGTTCAATTCAAACAGAGAAAAAAGATGTAGAAAATTTTGGCATCAATCCGGCTAAAAGACTTGGTGATAGTCTAATTTATATTTATTAAAATTAATCATTTTTCAATTTTTACATTATTTTTGAAA
>JBDLIN010000437.1:0-2481 GCA_039714835.1 Bacteroidota bacterium
TGGAAGTGTTACATTTGACTGGACGGTGAGTTAAGCTATAAAAGCATTAACTTACAATTATGAATCAAAACCGAAAAAAGTACGACAAGGAGTTCAAGCAAAAAGCAGTTGAACTTTCCTATGCAAGGGGGTGGTTATTAAAGCATATTTTACAGGAAAATAATAGTGATTATCATTTTAATTAGCTTGGTGTTTTTGGTCAACTCCAGCAAATTGTTAGAAGAAATACATCCTTATTTAAATTTTAACTTCCTAATTTGTTGCTCATACTTCGTGCCCTATAGTGAATATCGCTGTTGGATCAATATACACGCTCCATGAAGCAACAAATTCCTTACCTGCTTCAGTTCCGATAAAATTCAACATAGCATCCAAATCAGACACTTCAATCTTGGCTATATATAAGTAAGGTGGTCCTTCAGGTAATTCTCCCTCTGGTTCAGAGACAGCTGGTCCGAGAATATTATCTATCTTCCATGTTCTAAAATCTGTACACCAAGGTGCACTCCTAATCCCTGGAATTTTTGTTTTGATAAGATAATCGTCGTAATCAACAGTTTTTTGGTTTCCTTTCAGGTTATACACTGCAAACAGAGTTGTCATGATTACACCTCCTTTCTACTAATTAATTTCTTTTTGAAATTAGTCTTTACTCATAAGTAGTATTTCTTCTAACAAATATGTTTCTGCCCGTATCGACATTAATACAAATATACGACACATATTGCTGAATGTCAAGAGAATATGGTGATTAGTAATTGCCGCAGTGATGAATCCTCCAGCATAAATGATCTGGGTAACATCAATCTCTGGAAGCTGTACAATCTGTTTGCTGGAGCAAACAAGATGAGTTATATTGACTCCCTTCCTTGACAGGAGTGTTGGTTGCCAGCAGTTTGTAACCGGATTACATGAAGCTGTTGGGATGAACAAATATCATTGGTTCGTAAATTAAATTCTAACCACTCTCGAAAGGGAGTGGTTTTTATTGAAAAATAAATTCTTTATGGTTCATTCCAAAGCCTGGTATGATAATATTTTAACCCTGGCACTAATATCAGATTTGATGGGACGCACTTGAGACATAAAAACACCAATCATATTCTCTTGTGGGTCTATCCAATAATGTGTATAAAATGCCCCTCCAAAGCTATAAGCTCCATCAGAAGTTAGTTCGCCATATTCAGCCATATTATTCACAACAGAAAATCCTAATCCAAAATCAGGAATTCCATCCTCATTTCTGTCTAATCTTGGTCGCCTCATTAATTCCACTGACTTTCTGCTTAACAACCTGATACCTTCCAATTTTCCATTATTCAATAACATTTGAATGAACCTCCCGTAATCATAAGCAGTTGATGACAATCCTCCGCCTCCTGAAAAATAAGTTTTTGCCCCTTCCACAGGGTAATTTACATTATCAATTTTAATAGATGACTCGTTACCTATTGATTTAACAAGTCCTTTAGTTTTATCATATGAATAAAGGGTTACAAGTCTGGATGATTTACTGTCAGGCAAATAAAAATAGGTGTCATTCATTTTGAGGGGATCAAATATTTCTTCCTTTAAAAATTCATCAAAAGGTTTTTCGCTTATTACTTCACATAAATATCCCAATAAATCAACGCTTAATGAATAGTGAAAATCTTCTCCTGGCGAAAATAACAGTGGTAAAGTTGCCAGCTTTTTCATAATTTCTTCCAATTTTACCTCCTTTTCTGTTACGCCATCAATTATTCCTTCTTTGACATACGTTTGTTGCAGTTTATTTCTAATAAATGAATAAGTTATTCCTGATGAATGGGTAAGTAAATCTATAATTCTGATTTCTCTTTTAGCTGGCTCTGTTTTCAGAACATTCCCAAGTGAATCTGCTTCTACTAATACTGAGGGGTTTTTAAATTCAGGTAGGTAATTTGAAACAGGGTCGCTTAACTTAAACATTCCCTTTTCATATAAAATCATTACACCCACCGTTGTTATGGCTTTGCTCATGGAAGCTATCCTAAAAATAGAATTAACATCTATTGGCTTTTTTGTCTCAATATCAGAATATCCAAAACTTTTATGGTAAGCTATTTCCCCATTTCTTGCAATTAGAACAACAGCTCCTGGTATCTCTCCATTTTCAATTGAAGTATTGACAATATTATCAATCCTCTCAAGTCTAAGCGGATCCATTCCAACATCAGTTGGGTTAGTTTCAACGAAAGTTTGAGCAAAAAGTGAAAAAGCTATGGTGCTAAAGATAAGAGTGAATAGAATTTTTTTCATCAGATATCATTTTTGGTTAATTATCATAAATACGATTGGATGAAATAATAGTTGCGAATTAATTATTTAAAAAAAACACAGGATTACATAATGCGTTGTATACTAATGTTTAGCACAGATAATTAGGACTAATATAAATTGATAACATAAAGAAGAAAACCAGTAAAAAGCTAGTACATACCCACAGCTACCTGATAACTA
>JBDLIN010000438.1:0-2478 GCA_039714835.1 Bacteroidota bacterium
AAACTCTCTTTTGGGAAGTAGTCATATACATTAGGACATCCAAAATAGATAGGAACCGTAAAGCCTAAAAAAGCATCCGCTAACTTTTCAGTCCAAACATGTGGGGCAAAATGATTTTCAATAGCTACATGAAATTCATAATCATCCAACCCTTCTGCTTTTGTTTCTATCCAGGTAAAACCTCTACCAAATCTTTCTACTTCAGGAACTCTTTCTTCCAATATCTTGGTGAATTCATACCTTAATCTGTGTATCGTATGGCCTTGTTTTTTATTTGAACATATCGTTGATATTTTCTTTGTTTTATTTGGATGAGTCACAGCAACAATAGAATCGTAATCTTTTCCATAATACCAAAGCATACCTGTTTGAGAACGTATAGCATTTGGATGGGGTAAGACTATTTCATCCTGATTTGTTAGTAAGTAATGAAACTGTTTAGCAAATGCTCTTCCATATCTTGTTATTGAAGTTGGTTCTGTTGTCACTAAAATTGTATTTTCTTTTGGACATGATAATTCTTCAACTCTATTAGGAATAATATGAGGAAGATCATCTATAATTACTAACCAATCATAATCTTTTTCTAATGGATTAAATGTAAATGAACAAGATCCCCATTTAGCTTCACTTTTAGGAGATTGCTTTTTGAAACCTGATTCTTCATTTGCTTGACTCCCACGAGTTACTAATTTTACTTTAATATCTTTTTTCATATTTTCCCATTTCTTACAAGTTTATTCATACCAACATTTCTCAATACATTTGATTGGTTTACATAGGCTATAGAGTCTTTTACATTTATCCTTATTTTATCAAAATTATTCTATTTTCACTGCTGCTCTTGATTAGGAGATTTAAAAATATTTTCAATCATTTTTTCTGTAATGAGAGTGGAATTAAAAAGTGTATGCGCTTTTTCCCATCCTTTTTTTGAAATTTCCACTCTTTTTTCTTCATTCATTTTATAAAAAATGAGCTTCTCCTTTAGATCATCAAAATCATTAAAATAAACGATCTCATCCTCTGTAAACAGTGTATCAAGCTCTGGGACTTTAGGAGAAAAAACTAAACTACCCTGTGCCAATAATTGTATCACTCTATCAGATGAATAGAGTGGTATATCATTGTACCTACTGTAATTAACCGCCATTTTTGATTTAGTTAGAGTATTTAAAAAATCTTGACCGAATATCAATGAATTTTTATTATTACCAAAGATCTTGAAATCAATCTCTTCTATATCAGAAAGCTTATTGATAAAATCTTTTCTATTATCATCACTTCTTCCAATAAAAATGAGATCATAGTCATATTTTTGATTTTCGAATGCTTTTAACGTTTCAATAGAATCATCACACATATTTGGCATATACTCAAAATTTGTTCTATTCGTAAAAAATTGTTTATAATACTCTGGAGATGTGGTTGCAAAAAAGACATCCAAATATGACAATCTGTCATTTATATGTGCTATTCTGTCAAAAGGATCTACCCACCACATTGCAATTTTAATATCTGGGAAAGATTCTTTTATCTGTTTTAGCGTACTTGTATAAACTAATTCAGAGTGTCCTAGTAAAAGTAGATCTGGATTAACATTATGAATAGTTTCAAGAAGCTTTTCATTCATTTTCTTTGCGCCAAGTTTTTTTCTCTTCAAAAAAGTTAAACTCTTAGCTATTTCTCTATAGCTAAAGTCATATACAAAATGGCCGTTTCTTATGAGCCCATTCGTTATTTTTCTATCAATTGAATAAAATACTTGACCAAACTTTGATTCACTAAAGTTTGCACAATGTACCACCTTTAGACTTTTCATTGATATTTCCTTTTGATAAAATCTACAATTCTATCGCAAGCTTTTCCATCACCATACGGATTATGTGATTTACTCATTCTTTCATATTCAATGTTATCATCTAAAAGCTTTTGCGCTTCATCTATAATAGTTTGGGAATTTGTTCCTACAAGTTTAACTGTTCCCGCTTCAATGGCTTCTGGCCGTTCTGTTGTATCTCTCATTACAAGTACTGGTTTTCCTAAGCTAGGAGCTTCTTCTTGTACTCCGCCAGAATCTGTTATGATAAAATATGCTTTATTCATCATATAAATAAAGCTTTCATATTGAAGCGGCTCTATCAGATATACATTATTCACATCAGATAGTATCTCTTTAACTGGTTTTTGAACATTTGGATTTAGATGAACCGGGTAGACGATATCAACATCTGGATTATTTAAGGCTAGTGTTTTTAGTGCTTCACAGATATTGATGAATCCTTGTCCAAAGTTCTCTCTTCTATGTCCAGTTACAAGTATCAATTTCCTAGTATCATTTACTTGATATTGAGAATTTATAGATTCAATGATTTTATTTTTTAGTTGAGGATTATTTTCTATTTTATCTAAGGCCAAAAATAATGCATCTATTACAGTATTACCGGCTACTAAAATATTATCTTTATTTTTATTCTC
>JBDLIN010000439.1:0-2457 GCA_039714835.1 Bacteroidota bacterium
TTTAATAATCACCGGAAGGAGAACTGATAGGTTAAAGAAATTAGAAAACGACTTAAAACAAAAGCATAAGGTTGAGATTTTAGCATTAAACTTTGATGTACGTGATTATGAAGCGGTAAAAAACCATCTGGAGAATTTACCTGATAAATGGAAAAATATTGACGTTCTTCTCAATAACGCAGGATTAGCTGCCGGAGCCTCAACAATAGATAAAGGAGCAATTGATGATTGGAATCAGATGATAGACACCAATGTCAAAGGATTATTATACGTTTCAAAAATGATCATGCCACTAATGATCAATAGAAAACAAGGTCATATCATAAATATTGGTTCGATTGCCGGTAAGGAAGTTTACCTTAACGGAAATGTATATTGTGCCACCAAACATGCTGTCGATGCACTTTCTAAAGCCATGCGAATAGACTTATTACCACACAATATAAAAGTAACTAATATAGCTCCGGGAATGGCTGAAACTGAATTCTCAGTTGTACGTTACCATGGAGACCAAGACAGAGCAGATAAAGTATATCGTGACATGAAACCTTTACTGGCAGAAGATATTGCAGAAGTAATATTATTTGCAGCACAGCGCCCACCTCATGTTACTTTAAATGATATTGTTATTATGCCGACGGCACAGGCAAATACGTCACATTTGGTAAGGGAAAAATTGTAATCAATTGATAATCAATTTTTGTGTATAGGTTTTTTTATTTATTGATTCAACGCTAATTAGATATATCCCGGTATCAAGATTTAAATTTATGGTTTCGGTCTGCTGAAGCAAATCATGTGTTTTTAGAACACTACCCAAAGTATTTCTAATGATAATTGTAGTTTCTTTATCAATTATAGGTTCATTAGATTGTACTGTTATTTTATATTGTGCAGGGTTTGGGAAAATTGAAAATGTTTTACTGTTAATTTCACTTATTGATAGATTTTCACCTTTTAAACACAAAACCATGGGGTGATTATCACTAATAGCCTGAATGTAAATATGATTGTCATCAATAATCGCTTTGTCAAATTTTTCTATTAAGTCACCTCCTGAATTATAAGTGAAACCAGTAAGTATATTCCCCGGTTCGTCATAAACTCTCATAAATAGATCTGAAGTGTTTGAATTATAACTCGTTGATTTATATCCATATACATACACATAATTATTTTGTTCGTCAAAAAAGATATGAGAACCTGTACCGGATCTATCCGGATCTGTATAATAGGTGTCCTCCCAAAGTAATTCTCCATTCTCATTAAAGCAGGCAGTAAATATATTTGGCTTATTTGTTTCATTTGACTTTCCTACCACATATAACTTTGAGTTTTGATACAACATTTCATGTATGCTAAATGAATAACCGGATACAGGATGCTCATAATTAATAGTCATCAAGACATCACCGTTCTCATCAAGCTTTACAAACTGAAATTCATCGTCCGGCAAATAAACTTTAATATATACATTACCAATATCATCTGTAGTAAAAACATGGACATATCCGTATTCCCCACTACTTGATACGGGAGTGTAAGAATAAATGAAAGAAAACAGATCGTCATATTTCTTCAAAAATGAATTGTTAGAACTACCTTTAACATATATACCACCGATACCATCAGATATAATTTTATAAAAATTGATTTGATAATATGATGATACTGAAAGGGTATGTATTATTTCACCTGACGTAGTATTTATCATAAAATAATCATACTTATTAATATTATCAATGTCTTCACAACAATTACGATGAGTAATCAAGTATAAGCTATCATTATACTGATCCATATGGGCATAATAAACTGTAAATCCGTAGTTACAGCTATTGTATGATATAATTTCTTCATTTGAGACCCAATTTCCCAAATCATCTATCTTTGCTAAAAAAAAAGTAGGACCATCAGAACTCATACCCCAAAATGAAAAATATAAGAAATCGTTATTATATATAATATCGGATGATTCTGGACTAAGATTAATAATTTTTTCCCATAATAAATCTCCTACTGCATTTACCTTAAGAATAATGTTCTGATATGAAGAATATAAATTTCCATCTACGTCCTGATAAAAACTATTCATTGAATATGCTTGTTCATTATCTTTATATAGCCACTCGACACTTATCTGAGCATGAGTTACTAGAAAACACAGTGAAAAAAGAAAGCTAAACAAGTTTTTCATAATATTTTTTTAAAGATTTACATAATAACCATTCAAATTTAAGAAATTAATAAATAATAAACTTAAGATGAAAGGTAACTTATTCTTTCTGTTGACTTTTGCACAAAAGTTACAAGAGACTTTTCACTTTCTACTTTCCACTTTTTACTTTAAAAACTATCTTTGCACAAATTATTTAAGATTTGAGCGTAAAAGCTATTTCTAAAAAGTATGAGAGTGCTTTTATAACAAGTCAACTCGTACAACAAGTAAATTCTGAG
>JBDLIN010000440.1:0-2417 GCA_039714835.1 Bacteroidota bacterium
AATGGCAATTACACCGATTATCTCGAGGCCGGCGATTTACTGAACCTGCCCATAGGTATAAAATCTGATAATAGTGAAGACCAAAGCGGGAACGATGGTTTAAACTATATGATAGGTATTGCCAATGCCACTTTTTACGCTACTTATGCCGAGTTGGAGGCCTATATGATTTTTGAGGTGCCTGAGGATGGTAAAAAAATTGCTTTTGGCGCTAAGAATATCAGGTTTAACTTCAAAAACGGTCTTCTTAGCGGTAAGCTGCAGCTTTTAACCGATTTTGAGATCAGTGTTTCGGGAAACCAAAGTAAACTTGTGCTAAAAGGCGGTTACGACGATAATGCCATTGCTAGAGGAGATATTATTAGGGCAGTTTCAGATTCGATGGATGTTAATAATGTGTTCAAGGCAACTGATAATATCCCTTCGAGTGTTTTATCATCTCCAGAAAACTTAGCCAGCTACCTTAAAAACTTGAAAGACCCAAATATAATAAAGGATCTTTCTTTTTATGGTAGAGAAATCAGGCATCTATACCAAAACAATTACTTGTTTGATTTAACATCTAAAACATTTGTAAGATGATAAGGTTTGACGGATATTATAGGAAGAATCCTACACCATATGAAGATGGAATAGCAAATCATTGGGTTAAAGGATATATGCATAGAGCTTTTTATTTTTTACCCAATGGTCTTTTTCTTCGGGCTTCTAATAATTCAGAATCCAAACAATTAGACTTTTCAAAATCAGATTTCAATCCCGACTACCCTTATAAGTATGAAGTTAATGGAAATAAATTGGAAATGTTTTTTGAGACTGGGACTGAATGGGAATTTAGTGAAGTTTTTGAAATCGTCTCACCGGAGGAATTAAAAGGAGAAAAAAGAGAGCTCTATTTTGTAAAATTTAAATGAAACAAATAAAACACATATTATCTTTCTTCCTATTACTAATTCTGCAGCTTAGCTATGCGAATAGTTTTGCTAATATTTATTCTAATGAGGGATTATGTGTTGGCAACATTGACTTATCAGAAACAGGTAAACTAAATTCTGATTTTTCAAAACCAACTTTCAAAGAAAACCATATATTTGAACTTTCCTTTCATGATGATTTATCTTGCCCAAGTGTTTCTAATTGTGAAGTTTATGACGAGTTGGTCGAGAGTTGGAAGTCCTTCAAAAATGCAGGGCTTGACGATTTAGCTAGAAATACCGATAACCTTGATGCACTAAATAAAGCTCTTAAGCAAGGTGACTATGATGCAGCTTATTTTGAGAACCTCTTAAAAACAAAATCCGACCCTCAGAAATTTATTGATGACTATGTAAAGAAGCTTGGCGATGATGGCAAGTTTCTGGATGCTGACATGGAAACGAAATACACTGATTATCTCGCAAGAAAAGCCAGAGAAGGGAAAACGCCTAGAGATAGAGCAGACTGGAATCATACACGAGATTACTGGCTGAATGATTCTCCGATGGCTAGGGGGAATACGTTTAATGAAACTGCAAGAATTGAAGGTTGGTATCCTTATGATGAAGTAACTTTGCCAAACGGGAAAAGGGTTGATTCATATAGACCTCCTGCTGATGGTAATACTGGTGAAATAGTTTCAAGGAAAGCAACAGATTTAGGAGATATTCAATTATCTACTTTTGAATCATACCTTAAGGAAATGAATCAGAAGTATGCTCCAGGGACATCAATTAATGCTCCTAAGTATGGTGACGATTTAAAAGGAAAAGTTCTTGAAGGAAATTTAATACTTGAAATTCCTGATAACAATAGAACTATATCTAATATCCAAGAATATATTGACTTAGCAAGAACGAACAATATTGAGTTAAGATTTAGACCAGAATAATATGAATGAAACTCTCAAACAAGTTTTAGTAGAGGTGAATTTTAAAGAGCGATTTGATGCACTTTTTGACAAACACTCGCACAAAAACTTATTTAAAAAAGCTGAGCCTAGTAAGGTTTCACAAATTATTGAAGAAATTGGCTACCAAAACAAGTATGTTAAGAATGGTAAATATTTTGAAGTCGATGACCGAACTCAAAATGTCAGTCTTAACTTAAGTACAGATTTAGGTATAGTGGAGTTTATTTTGAATGCAAAAATCAAAGAAGAAGGATGTGGTGGCCCATTTGGTTATATGAGTTCATTAATAGATAAAGAAGATAGAATTAAGAAACCTCGCTTTTCCGACTATGAAGAGTTAAAAGAAATTTTAGAAGAGGGGTTTGAAATATATGAAGCTATTAAAGCTCAACTTATAGAAAACCAATCCTAGCGGGTTGGTATCGCGCGGTAAAAGCAAGCAAACTAAAAAAGAATAACTAAGAATTAAATGAGTAGAAACTATAAATTTCATAAGCCCGAAGGAATATACTTTGTAAGTTTTGCAGTA
>JBDLIN010000441.1:0-2412 GCA_039714835.1 Bacteroidota bacterium
TTGTTACCGCCAGTAATTCTATTCAAATTGAATTTTTGGTATAAATTCAGAAAAGTCAAAATCCTCAATCCAAATATCATGATTATCATATTCCACAGTTTTTATTCTTATGCTCCGATAATAATATGTTTCAGTAATTGTCTTTGATGTTGTCTGAAATGTAACTTGGTTTTTAACTACGTTATAAATAGTTTGTCCATCCATTAATATATCAATTTCTTCAGTCCATGAATGGTCTGAGATACTCGTTGAGACCTTTTTGAAAATATTACCTTTTTTGTCTTTGTAATGTAATATAACATGAGAATCATATCCTTCGTCCTCGTTTAAATAATTTTTCACTGTATCAGGGAGCGACATATCATTTTCATGCTCAATTCTATTCAAGTTTTTTCCTAATTCTGCGAGTTCCTTTGTGTATATATTTAGATTCTCAGAACAAATATTAAGAAATGCATTTAAAGAATTTACACATTTTAATGCAATTTTATTATCAGGTCTTTTATACATTGAAATTTCCATAATTTCCTTGTCTTCCATATATCTTATTAGATTCAACCCTTGTGTGTAATAGGCTCTCAAATTTGGCATTTCGGGAATCGCTGATTCAAAATACGCAAAATAGGCATATAATCCATTCCTACGATTTTTGTCAAAATCAAAATAGAATTCATATCGACCATCTCTTTCTGAAACTTTAATTATCGCAAGCTTGTTGTTCTCCAAATAATATTCAACATTATCATATTTAAGCACTTGAAATTTCACATCATCTCCTGTAATTCGGTAATATCTATCACGTATTAATTGAACATTTCCACCCTCACTCTGAGCAAATACACATAAAGTAAAAAATATCAATCCAATTGAAATTGTTATGTTTTTCATGCTGTCTCTTTTTTTATTGGCGGTAACGGTTGGTATATACCGTCGTAGGCAAGACTAAAATAGCATAATCTTTCATTATAGAACAAGCAAAGACAAATAGATTTTTAACTTATTTACTTAAAATTCTATTTGCCTTTGCGGACTTTATTAAAAGGCAGAATCTTTCAAGTTTGCACTAAACCTTGCCTATGCGGTATATACGGTGTTAACGCCTGGCTTTATTTTATTCTTTTTTCTTCACTTTTTAATTTGGATTTAAATTTTCAATGAGCCAAGAAATGATCTTTTCATTTTTACATTCTTTTTGAATTGTTTGATATAATGTTTCATAACCATTACTCGAATCAAGATTAGTGTCATATTTAGCCACTTGTTTAACGATCTCAAGATTATTTGTCAAACATGCAAAATATAGAGATGTTTCATTTCTATGATTCCTAAATAAAAAGTTAGCTCCATTTTTATTAAGAAAATCTATAACAGCTGTATTTTCACTTTCTATTGCATAGAAAAGAGGTATCCGTTGTAATTGATCTGTTTTATTTATGTCAAATCCATTTTTTATTAAATAATTTGAAAATTCTGGGTTAGGGTTTTCTGAAGCAAAATGCAACATATTCCTCTTGGAATTATCTAAATGATCTATTTTCGCACCATTTTCAATTAGAATTCTTACTTTGCCCAAATTATCCGCATAAGAAAATCCATACATTAATGGAGATATATCTTGATATTTACTCAAACAGTTAATTTCAAAACCACTTTTAATAATTTCATTTAGATAGTGGTCTGCTGGATTTTTAATTGATTCTTTATAGATTCTAAATGTTTCGTTAGATGTCAGTTGTCCTATTTCTTTATCGGAAAAACATTTTAATGTCCTTTTAAATAACTCATAATTGGAACTATTTACTGAATATACTAGAACTTCTTGTTTTTCTTTTAAGGAATATGGAGTTTTATATATGGATAAAAGCAAATCTATTATTCTATCATCAAACGGAACTTTATATCTTTCATGACCAAGTTTAAAATAAGAATTGTGTGAGTTTCGCATTTCTAAAGAGTAATCAATTATTGATGAGTTATTTGTATTATATACCTTTAAAATTGCCCCATTTTGTATTAATAATTCAAACAGCTCAAATTTATTTCTCCAAATACAAATTTGAATAGCACTAAAATCTGTAATACTGGTACTTTGCAAATTAACATCTGCTCCGATCTCTATTAGTCTTTTCAAGTATTCTATTCTATTAAAGCTAATTGCATAAAATATTGGATATTCTTTACCTTTTGGATAGTGATTCACATTAAACTCTGGGTCATTAATTATTCTTTCAAATAATACATTATCCTTGAGTCTAATCGCATTAAATAAATCCTTATGCAAGGAGTTTAAAACAGAAGTCGCTGTTTGATTTTGCTTTATATCCTCGGTTTGACTATAAGAAATAAAATAGAAGAAAAGAAATATAAGAATATATGTAAGTTTGTTCATCATTTTCAAAGTTTGTGCAGTTC
>JBDLIN010000442.1:0-2374 GCA_039714835.1 Bacteroidota bacterium
TGCATTATTTAATAAAATTAAATCCCTTGAAAAAAATAATTACATATATCTTATTCATTTCTGTGATTCTGACAGGAATTATTGAAGCTCAAAAAACAGATCATATAAGATTAAAGAATGGTAATACTATTACTGGTGAGATCAAGTCTCTCAACTTTGGAATGCTTAGATACAAAACAGATGGTATGAGTACAATTGATGTGAAGTGGGATCATGTTACACAGATAAAATCAAAATATAAATTTGAAGTGACACTTGATAAGGGTGGTGTTTACTTAGCATATCTAGATACAACATCAAATATCAATGAGATAGATCTGATAATAAATAGTAAGGTATCCTTTATAGTTAAACCAGCGGAAGTGGTTAATATTTCAAAAATAGAGGATTCATTCTGGGAAAAATTCAGTGGTGGTTTCGGATTTGGATTAAATTATTCTAAAGGAAGTGATATTTTAACCTATGATCTCTCCGGAGATTTACATTATCGAGCGTTTAGACATGATGCTTCATTAAAAATTTCTTCAAATCTTACGGATGATAAAAACATTAATCATCAGACAAAGAAAAATAATGCAGAATTGAAATATAGCAGGCACCTACCAAAACACTGGTTTTACACTGCTTTTACTACTGCAGAACAAAACAGTCAGTTAGGACTTGATTTAAGAACATCATTAGGAGCTGGTTTTGGACATAGACTTCTTTATAGCTATAAAAATACTTTGCAATTATCACTTAATCTTGTAGGCAACAGAGAGTGGCCGACTGACGGAGAAGAAAGAAATAACTTAGAAGGGTTGATTTATCTTGAATATAGGATTTTCAATAATGCTTCACCTAAAACAAAGTTGATAAGTTATCTTGCTTTATATCCAAGTTTGACAGATAAAAATCGTGTTAGAACTAATTTTGAAGTTGAAGGTAGTATTGAGATATGGAGCGATTTCGAGTATAAACTTAAATACTACTATAATCTAGATAATAAACCTGCTACTGAAGGTGCCGAAAAGAAAGATTGGGGCATTATAACCTCAGTTGGCTATAGTTTTAACTAATACACATTCCCAAAAGGACTATTTCACAATTTAATTCCTAGGCAACAGCTATAAAAAACTGATTACAAATTATCTAAAAAGTAATTCGATATTTTATTATACAAATGCAATTTGTCTTTATCCAAAACATGATGCTCATGACCCAAATAGGGATAATAATCTAGTGGAATATTATTTTCAGCAGCTTTTTTTGCATATTGAAGAGTTTGTTGCCAAACAACTACTGGATCTAATGTCCCATGCACATGAAGGAGCTTACCTTTAAGATTTGTAATATAATTAAGCAGGTTAGCTTTAGAGTAACCTTCAAAGTTTGTTTGAGGCGTATCCATGTATCTCTCAGTGTACATTACTTCATAGTAATTCCAATCAATAACAGCTCCACCAGCAACACCAACTTTAAATACATTATCCGTTCTGGTCATTAACGATGTCGTCATAAAACCACCATAACTCCAACCATATACACCTATTCGATTACTATTAACAAAAGGTTGCTTCTTTAAGTATTCTATCCCTTTAAGTTGATCAGCTATTTCAACTGTTCCCAGATTTCTAAAAGTTGCTTGTTCAAAATCTAATCCTCTATTACTTGTTCCTCTGTTATCAACGGTAAATACAATGTAATCATTCTGTGCCATATATTTGAACCAGAATGCATATTTACTGTAATCCCATTTATTTAAAACTAATTGATTATGAGGACCTCCATAAACATAAACGATAACAGGATAAGTCTTTGCTGTATCAAAGTTTGAGGGATATACCATTCTGCAGTATAAGTCAGTAGAATCATCATCAGCTTTAATAGTAAATATATCAATCGCTCCTACTGCATAATTTTCAATCGGATTTTCAGAATTGTGAATTAGACCAATTCCGTTACCCAGATCATCAAATATTGTAATTTTATTAGGAACTGTTAAGCTCGAAAATTTATCAATAAAAAATTTAGTACTGTTATGCTTTAAGATAGCATGAGTTCCTAAATCAGCAGTTAGTTTTTTAGGATTTTTATAATCAATGAAATTGATTTTATATAGATGTCTCTCAATTGGACTTTCTTTTGTGCCGACAATAAAAAAGTCTTCTCCTTTTCTATCAACACCCAAGAACTCTGTGACTACCCAATCACCTGATGTTAATTGTTTCAACAATTCTCCATCAGTATTGTATAAGTATAAATGATTCCATCCATCTCTTTCTGAAAACCATACAAATTTTGATGGATCATTAGAAAGAAAATAAAGTGGTTTTTCTGGCTCAACATATTTATCATTTTTTTCTTCGAATAACATTTTGACAAGTGAACCATC
>JBDLIN010000443.1:0-2364 GCA_039714835.1 Bacteroidota bacterium
TTTCTCTAATTCTCTTCTATCTGTAAAATAGCAAGTAGCATTTCCATTACTAAGCAAACCAGCTCGAGCAAGAATAACCGGTGCAGCGCATATTGCACCAACAACTTTTTTAGATTTGTGAAAATCTTTAGCAATTTTTTGATATGATACATCATCCCAGTATTTTCTCACTCCATTCCCACCAATAAAAACTACAGCAAGGAAATTTGAAGCATGTATATTAAATATTGAAACATCTGCTTTAACTTTAATTCCATTATCAGCAATACAAAGTGAGTTAGAATTGGATGATATAAAAACTTTAAAACCTTCTTTTTCAAAAGTTTGTTTTGTTAGAAGGTATTCTTCTGAATTAAAATCATTTGCAGGTAATAATATTAGAATATTTTTATTCGGCAAAATTTCACTATAATTGGTTAAATAATTATTTATTCAAATATAAGAAATGAATATTTATAGATTTAATTTTATTTTCTACATTAGAATTTCTACTATTGTTGAATAAGAGATATACGAAGTAATGAGAATACCTGAAGCCCAAATAGATCAAATTAGAGATAGTGCCGATGTAGTTGATATAATTTCAGGTTATGTTCAATTAAGAAAAAGAGGAAAAAATTACATCGGCTTATGCCCTTTCCATCATGAAAAGACACCTTCTTTTACTGTAAGTCCGGAGAAGCAAATTTTTCACTGTTTTGGATGCCATGCTGGTGGAAACATCTTTAAATTCTTAATGGATTACAAAAACATCTCGTTTGTTGAATCCGTTGAGGAAGTTGCGGAATATCTAGGAATTAAGATAGAGCAAGAATCTACTCCATTCTCTGGTGATAATTCAGAAATGGAAGAGTATTACGAAATAAATGTTCTTGCAGCAAAGTATTTTTCAAACAAACTTCTTAAATCCGACGAGGGTGAAATTGGAAGAAATTATTTCAAGCAGAGAAATGTAAAAACACAAACACAAAAAGTTTTTGGTTTAGGTTATGCAGAACCCAGTTGGGAAGATATTCTCCTTTACTTTAAAGAAAATAATGTAAACCTAATTAAAGCAAAAGAGATCGGATTAATTGATACTCGAGATGATGGAACTTTTTACGATAAATACCGTGGACGTTTAATGTTCCCAATTTTTTCAACAAACGGTAGGGTAATTGCATTTGGTGGAAGAATTATGAATCCGGAGGAAAAAGCTGCAAAATATATCAATTCTCCGGAATCAAAAATATACTCCAAACGAAAAACATTGTATGGTTTGTATCACTCAAAGGAAGAGATAAGAAGAGTTAACAAGGCACTTCTTGTTGAGGGATATATGGATTTGATTGCTCTACATCAATCTGGTATTGAAAATGTTGTTGCATCTTCCGGTACAGCACTCACTGAAGAACAGGTACAGTTGTTATCACGATTTACAAAAAACATTACTGTTTTATTTGATGCAGATATTGCCGGTCAGAAGGCGTCGTTGCGGAGTATTGAAACTTTACTTAAACAAGATTTTGACGTTAAATTAGTCAGCTTACCAAAAGGTGAAGATCCGGATTCTTATATTAATAAATTCGGTGTTGATGAGTTTAATTCACAGATAAATAATGCACAAAACTTTTTGGAGTATCAAGCTTCACAGTATGAAATGGATGGAGCTTTTGAGGACCCTGTAAAACAAACAACCGCGATAAGAGAGTTAGTTAAAAGTGCTGCATTAGTAACTGATGATTTAAAAAGACAAATGTTTCTTAAAACTATTTCTAAAAAATTCAATTTAAGAGAAAAGCTGTTAGAAAAGGAAATGGATAAGTTTCAAAATCTAAACAAGCAAGCTGAGGAAAATTATTCAAGGAGAATTAAAAGAGCAGCATCTGTTGAACCATCAGGAAATGGTACTGCTGAAGCAGATATTAGCCTAGCTAATATAATTGAAAAAGAAATAATTGAACTCCTACTAGAGGGTAATGAAGAAATTATTGAACAAATTTTTGATCATATTCATCCTGATGAAATTAAAAATGAGAAGTTCCGTAAAGTTATGACAATAGTTGAAGAATGTTACCGTGAAGGCAATATTTCACCATCTACTATTATAGAAAAAGTTACAGATGAAGAAACGAAGACTTTCATTCTTTCACTCGCTTTAAATCAAGAAGCAATAAGTAAAAAGTGGGATGCATACTATGAAAGTGGTAAAGTGGAATTGAATTTAGCACAAAAAACTAAAGATGTTGTTAAAAAATATAGAATTGCAAGAATTGATGAGATGATCCGAAAGAATAACAATTACATTGCAACGCATGATGATGATGAAAAGATAATTGAACTCATGAAAGAGAATAAGGAAATGGAAGCACAAAAAAAATTACT
>JBDLIN010000444.1:0-2363 GCA_039714835.1 Bacteroidota bacterium
TCCCAACCAAATGTAGTCTGTAGAACGTAATCACTTTGTGAAGCACCTTCAACCGGTACGCTATCGTAGTTAAGAGTGTAACCTAAGTTTATGTAAAAATCATAAGGTAAATCATATTTTATATCGAACTTAAAGTCAGCTCTATATCTTTCAGCATCATCTATACTTTTATATGCAAATATATTAGTTAATAGACTTATATCACCAAAATCAAACATATTGTATTCAGCACCAAAATATGCTTCTGCAGAACTCCTATTTTCTATTTCCGGATCTGTATAGGTCTCATTATTCCAGGCTGCACCGGCTTGTAATCCAAGATAAACATGATTGGTTTGAATTATATAATTTCCAGCACCAATTTTTGGTGTTGATCTTAAATCCAACTTCTGTTCACTATTTTTTAGAAAATTGACAGCTGCAATTACAAACCATCTTTTACCAGTAAAGTATGAATATGATCCATTAACATCTACTCTCTTTGTTGTTTCAACGCTATCTTGTGCATTTGTAACAGCATCAAATGAAAGACCGGCATCCCAATGATCTGTTAAATAACCTATATTACTTCTAACACTAAGTTGCCTTACATTATTTGCTTTTGTATATGTAAAACCAACATCAACTGATGCACTCAACTTATCCCAAAATCCGGAATCTAGAGGTTTAATATTTACTACATCCGATTTGCTCATATTTATTTTACTAGATTCAACAGTAACCTTTTTGAATTTCAGTTTATTTCTCTTAATTTTTTCAGTTTCTTTTGTAACAATAACAATATTAGATTTATTATCTGGATTAGTATTAATTGTTCCAATAAGCCTTTCACCACTAGTTATTGTAATAATATATGTTCTTTTTGAATAGATTTCCTTAACTCCATCCCAACTAATCTCAAAATCATTATCACTGTAAGCGGTCTCAATTTGAATAACTCCAAGCTTCATGTGCTTTATTTCACCAATGACATGTTCAGATTTATTAAAAATCAAGGAATCTGTTTGAGAATAAATTGTGGATATTGCTAAAAATGTCAGAAGAACAATTAATTGAAATTGGCGCATTTTTTCTCCTAAAATGATTTAATTTTTAATCACCAAAATTAAAATTTTATTAATAAGATTCAAAGTCGAATTAATAATAATAAGGTAAAAAATTACGCTCAATTCTTTAATAACTGAATGATTCCTTGACTTTCATGGTCCACACATTGGAGACATGTAAAGCTTAATTACTTTTTTACTATTTTTGTTAATAGACAATCATTGTATAATATGAAAAAACTAATAATCGGAATACTTTTTTGGTTAATTTCTTTTGCTGTTTCTTATTCTCAAGGTGTATCAAAAGGTGTTAGAATAGATCTAACCTCAAAATTAGATCTTGCCTCCGGACAATTCGCACAGCTATTTATCCCGGATTATTTTTCAGCAGGAGATAGTGGAAAATATTTGTTAGTTTTTCATTTACATTCTGCGTCGTGGGCAGCAGAAGATGAAGTTTATAAATCAAGAACAAATGCTATTTTGTTTAATATATATTTAGGAGGATTTTCTAGTTCATATCAGAATTATTTTGTTGATCAAAATAAGTTTTACATTATTCTAGATTTAGTCAGAACAGAACTGAATGAAAACAATATTATTGAGAATCCAATAGTAAAGAACTTAATTATTACATCATTTAGTGCGGGCTATGGTGGTGTACGCGAAATTCTTAAAAATGAAACATATTATTTAAAGATAGATGCAATAACACTTGCAGATGGTTTACATTCTAATCTTGAAGAATCATTGATGCGCGAACAAATGAAAGATTTTTTAAGATTTGCTAAAGATGCAAGCAATTCTAAAAAGATTATGCTGTTAACACATTCGAACATATTAACTTATACATATGCAAACACTACTGAAACATCAGATTATTTAATAAATAATATTGGTACAACAAGGAACTCAGTAAATATTTCAGATGCAATTGGAATGCAATACTCTATTGCTGATACCGGAAAATTTCATGTAAAGGGTTATCGCGGTGATACGGCTGAAGATCACATGAAACATCTTTATAATATGGATCTTATGCTTAAAGATGCTGTAGATAATATGAGTACAATAACTCATGTTAAAAAAAAAGCCCTGACGAATAATGGATCAGTATTTTCAATCTATCCAAATCCATTTAATTCATCGACAAAAATTAATTTTTATTTATCCCAATCGGGAAATGTAAAATTCTCTGTATTTAATATTCTCGGAGAACTTGTTTATTCTGAGAGTAAATTATTTGAAAATTCTGGAATGAATAATTTTTACTTTAATGCAAATTCTCTTTCTGGAGGTGTGTATTTTATTAATGTT
>JBDLIN010000445.1:0-2353 GCA_039714835.1 Bacteroidota bacterium
GCGAACTTCAAATGATTTGAGTATGCAGGAATCCTGATTGTCAATTATATCATCACTATTACTCTTCTTGCAGGATGATAACACTACAAAAGAAAGGAGCAGGAGGATTTCTTTATACAAAATTGTTTTCATAGTGCTTGTGTTTAAGTTAAACGCAGTCCGTGTGTTATTAAGAAACTGATATATTCATCACTGGTTGTACTTATAAGATGTTATTACTTAATTACATTCATATCCAATATTTGAATCGAACGAATATGCAGAAACAATTTCCGGCATAGGCGTAAATTCTTCTATTGATCCAACTATTCCTGTAATTAAGCCTTCGTTATAGCTTAGTTCGTATTTAAGTATTAAACTATAGCCATTGCTGCCTTCAGCGGAAATTTTCTTTATATTGTTTTCATTATAATATGGCAATATACCTAATTGGTCAATCAGAATTTGATATACGGCAGAAAAATACGGGTTTAATGTACTGCCTAAGGTTATCCCTTTTATTGGGTTATTTTTATCGTCATACTCAAATTGTAAGTGTTCGGTAGTTTCTTCCATGAAACCTACCCGATTAATATCAGAAATATTATTTCCTGACCATGTTAATGTTAAGATTGACTCTTCATAATCTCCCGTTTCAGTTAAAAAATGATCTGTGATAATATCTGGTTTATCCTTAATATAACTGATATCTACATATCTCTCCAAGTAAAGTTCGTTGCTAAATTTACCGATATAATGTTTCTTTATTTTGAGTTTTTTTTCAAAGATATTTTTCTTTCCTGTTTCTCCATAGCTTTTGTATACTTCAATTTTTGTTACTTTACCATCAGTATATTCGTATATATTTTCTCCAATTGATTCGTTATTTGCTGTAGATGAAAGTTTTGTAAGATTTTCACCTTCGTAAGTAACTGTTATTTCATATTTTTCTGTAGGATGTTCTTCATTTTCATACTCAATTATTACCTCTGAATCAATAATTTCTTTGTCAGAGTTAAAGCTGATAAAAGTTTTAATATTGATAGGGTCATCCAGAACTTCATTCGCGTTAAAAGTTAAACATGAACCTGTTTTATTATTATCATCATCTTCATCCTTCGAACATGATAACATTAGTCCGATTGAAAGGAGTAGCAGGATTCCTTTGTATATTGTTGATTTCATAGTAGTTTTGTTTAAGTTAATATGTCAGTTTAGCCGATTCCATAAACCTTAATTTAGCACATCGGCTATCCAAAAGATGCAGTTTTAGTCACATTCGTATTCTATATGGCAGGAGAAAGAATAACCATCAAGCTCTTCTGCTGAACCTTCCATTGGTAATCCTTCAATATGGGTAATAATGCCTGAGTCATAACTTAAATTATAGTTTATTGAGATATTAATCATTTCACCTCCTTCAATTGATATTTTTTTAATGTTGTTTTCATTAAAATATGATAATACTCCTAGTTGATCAATAAAATATAAAAGTGTCTCAGAAGTATAAATACTAAATAAAGGATTTAAAGCAATACCTTTCATTGGGTTTGCAGCATTATCATATTCGAATGAAAGAGTAGCATTACTGCCCCAATAACCATCCCAATATATTTCTGAAATATTACCTTGATTCCAGGTCAGAGTTAGAGTTTCTTCTTCTCCCTCATTGGGATTAACAGTTATAGTGTTGGGTTCATCACCAGTGTAGCTAATGTCAATCTCTGCATAAAGATAGAGATCACTACTTTGCCTGACAGCATTTTTCTTTGTTTTGAAGCTTCTTACTAAGCTACTTTTTTTACCTACTTCCTTCCAGTTGGAATATATTTTAATATTTGTGATTTTTTCATCAGTATAATTGTAAGTATACTTATAATTATATCCGTCATTACCTTCGTCTAAAAGCTCTTTTAAATAGTCCTTATCATAAACTGTTGAAAATTCAAATATTTCATCACCAGCAACAACACTTGCATTTATCAATGATTTATCTGCTCTGAAGTAAAAATAACCTTCAATATCTATGTAATCACTAGAATCATCGGGGTCAAATACCTCATGGACCTTATATGCTAAACAAGAATATGCTTTTTCATTATCATCACCTTCATCCTTCGAACATGATAACAACAGTCCTATTGAAAGGAGTAGCAGAATTCCTTTATATATGATTGCTTTCATAGCGCTTGTGTTTAGGTTAATCAGTATTCATACTTATTGTTTACCGGGCCGGTTGAGCCTTATTTCTTTATATGATGATAAACATTATCATCTGAAAATTATTCATGTATGATTACAGTAATGTTATGGAAAAGTATGCTAACAGGGGCTTTGTAGAAATAAGCCTCTTAAAGGGGGAACCATTGGGTAA
>JBDLIN010000446.1:0-2343 GCA_039714835.1 Bacteroidota bacterium
GAAGATCATATATCCATTTTGAAAGGATAAATGATAAAAGGTAAAAAGCCACAACTGCGATCAATGCCACCAAGAAGAGTTCTGGCTCAAAATCATAAATGTCTACAAGAAGCTTCGTGTTCTGTAAAGCAAAAAGATAAAAAAGTATGATAAAAATACTGATATGACTGATATATCCACGATATGTTTGTATCATGTTTCGTAATGGCCTGATAAGTCTAATTACTCTACTCAATAAAAATGGTATCACGATCAACAGTTCTATCACCGCGACTGTAAAGGTACTGATACTAATATTGGAATAATAATACGCTTCAAAATACTTTGCGGCATACATAGCAAAAATATGTAACATCAATAAAGAGAGTGAAATAAATAAAAGATTGATGAAAAGCAGTAAAAACCCAAAAGAGGTATCTCCAGCCGAACGCTTGATCCAATGCATAACCATACCTCCTCCGGAAAGAACAGAGATCAAGAAAAGCCCGGAAGTAATACCAAAGTCACCGGTAATAAAACCAATGACTATAGCTAAGAACGGCAAAATAAGATAATTGACAAAAAAACCTTTGATCAGTAATTTCTTATGTATCCATACCAGTTTTACATGTGCCAACTCAAAGTTAAAAAGAGCAGGCATGATAAGGGTAATACCTGCAAAAAGACATATATCAGAGTCAAATACAAAGCCATCGGTGAAGGATCCATAAACAAATCCAAGTACAGCACCCAAAATAACGATAAAAATTAATTGCATTTTCGTCCTCATGATAAAGTAAAATTATATACGATATTTTAGTACCTATCTGTGTAATCTATAAGTAGTATTCATTTATTTACCTATAGTTAGTATTTGATTACAACTATTTAACATTTGTACACGACGGCGTTTCTGAAAACTTCCCAAAAGTAGGCACACAACATCCATCAGCCGTGTCTGCTCCATCGATACCATAAACTAAAAAATGGTGCAAGTCTTGATATTTTTCTTAATTATAAATAATTTGTTATAAAAATGTTATAAAAATATATCATAATTCAAAATCAAAATACAAAAAGGTTTAATCATGAAAACAATGATAGGAGTTGCATTTTTCTACATCATATTATCTTCTACACTGCAAGCAAATACCTATCAACACCTTAGTACCTCAGAATTAGAAAAGAAAGTAGAATTACACAGTATAAATGGAACGCTGCCTTTTGAGATGGGTCTAGCTCTTATCAAACGTTGGTCAAGTTCTGAATACGTTAGAGTAAGACCTTTTTCAAAGTATCTAAATATACATCAATATATTTCTGCTTCTCCTTACGTCTATACTGCATCACCCAGCGAGGATGGGGCACAACTTCTATACTTTCAAAACAGTGATGTTTGTCATTAAAGGCTTTAAGGTATTTGAGATTTTTCCCTTGTCCTACACAGATGATGTTTGGCTTTGCTTGAGGAAATGACATTTGTTTAAGAAGTGTCTCTTCTATGAAAGGTTCTAGCACTGCTTGGGTTTCTAGATCATCATAGTAGTTATAGTTTTTACCCTTTTTAAGTAGTCCAAGAGGCATAACCGTAGTAAAGAAGAAATCTTTATAAAACTTTTCTACTCCACCATAAGCCTCAATCACTTCAAACATGAATGCAGCGCTAATCTCTACACGTTTGTCAAAGTCATTGGGTATGTCACAGTATTTGTCCAAATGATATGCATCTGCAAACCCTATGCCCGTAATGCCAGAACCAAGTCTGCCAGGGTTTATACCTACAAGATAGGTACGAGGCGAAGTATCATCATAGTACTTCTTAAAAAAGGTTTGCATGACTCTTCGTGTCTCTTCATTATCAAAGGGGTAAATAGTCTCTACACTATTAGGTAAAGATGTATCTTTGGGTAGAGAGAAGTAAAAGTCTAGTATCTGTTTAGAAAAAGTTTGTGTTTCATATTTGGAGTTCATGCAGTTATTATATCTAAAGAGTGTTTGTCTATTCTTCTTGAGAAAACCTTATAATATTATATATTTTATAAGGTTTTGAAAACACGACATTTCTGATATACTCTTAATGCTAAAATATCAAAATAAAAGGACATTTTGGCCCTTAATAATAGTTAAGAAAATAGGAATTTATATGAATAGAAGAAAATGCCCTTGCTGTCAAGAAAAAATTTCTATAAGATATTTTATTAAACAAGTATTATTCCCCAAAAAGAGTATCTCATTTACTGAAAATGAAAAAGGCTTTACTTGTAGAGAATGTAATGAGCCAATACTAAGTGCCGAAAAAAAATTTAAACTTGATACGTTTACTATCTCTATATCAATGATACCAATAGCAATCTTTGGACTCAG
>JBDLIN010000447.1:0-2339 GCA_039714835.1 Bacteroidota bacterium
AAATAATAATCAATAAAAACCATTAAATGTTGTAACTATAAAAAAAACCGATAACTTTCGTTTCGGTTTTTCCTTATTTTAATAGTAGCGAGGAGCAGATTGTATCACATTTTTTTATAACCATTTTACGGGCTTTAACGGGCGGTTAAACATCAATTTTGTAACAAATTTTGGAACAAGTTACAAAATTTCTAATTTACTTAATTGTATGAGGTCTAGTTATTATAAGTTGTAATACGTGTTACTTATTTTATTCTTTATATTCAACTCCTAGATTATACATTAAAAATGACCAGCTATCAGTTAATCCATCCATAATATTATTTAAGGTTCCTCCACCATGTCCTGCATCTTTTTCAATACTTATTAATATAGGATTGTCCCCTTCTATTTTTTCTTGCAATGTAGCAGCAAATTTGTAAGAATGAGCAGGAAGTGAACGGTCATCATGATCTGCCGTTGCTATCAATGTTGCCGGATATTTTACATCCATTTCTACATTGTGTAAAGGAGAGTATTTGTACAAGTATCCGAACTGGTCTTTATTATCACTGGATCCAAATTCTGTAATCCATGCATGACCTATGGTGAATTTTTGATATCTTAACATATCGTAGATACCCATGAATGGAAGGGCTACTTTAAACATTTCAGGTTTTTGTGTCATACAGGCTCCGACCAAAAGACCACCATTTGAGGTGCCAGAAATTCCAATTTTATCCGGTGATGTATATCCATTTTCAAATAAATATTTTGCTGCATAAATAAAATCATCAAAAACATTTTGTTTATTTTCAAGCATTCCTGCCTTGTGCCACTCTTCGCCATATTCACCTCCACCACGCAAACCAGGCATGCAGATAAGGAATCCCTGCTCTAATAATGGAATTGTATGTATGCTAAAATGGGGGCCTATTCTAGCTCCAAAACCTCCATACCCATACAAGTACGTTGGATTATTACTATTTAACTCAATACCTTTTTTATAAGTAATGTATAATGGTATTTTTGTGCCATCTTTACTTGGATAATATATTATCTCTGATTTAAAGTTATTTATATCAATTTTAATATTTGATTTTTTAAATAAGGTACTTTTATTATTTATAATATCATATTTATAAATGGTTGGGGGTTGAGCAAATGAAGTATAAGTATAGAAAACCTCTTTGTCCCAATTTCTTCCGGTAAATCCCGTTACAGTTCCGGCTCCGGGAAGTTCTACATCATAGAGTTTTTTACCATTATAATCATAAACAGATACAAACATTAAAGTTCCTTTTTGAAATTTGGCAATAAAATTTCCGCCAACAAAAGTAACTCCCTGCATGATACTCTCTTGCTCCGGAATTACTGTCTTCCATTTATCTTCAGATGGATTTTTAGGGTCAATTAAAACCAGTTTATAGTGAGGGGCATTATGGCTTGTTCTTATAAAGAATCCTTCATCTGTACTAGCAACTAAGCCATGATCTGCGTGCGAACTTACAAGCGGTTTTATTTCAGAATTATTTTTAAGATCTTTGTAATAATAGATTTCATTAGAGTAACCTTTAAAAGAGCTAATGATAAGGTATTTTTCATTATCTGTAGCGATAGGAGTAAATGTGATTTTAGGATTTTCCGTATCCTGATAGATCAATTTATCTTCTGATTGTTTTGTGCCAAGTTTATGGTAAAATATTTTTTGATTTTCATTGATGCCTTTCATTTTTTCATCTTCTAGTGGTTTATCGTATCCGGAATAAAAGAATCCGTCTTTATGCCATGACATACCTGAGAATTTAACCCATTTAATATGGTCTTCTAATTTTTCCTTTGTATCTGTATTTATTATATAAAATTCAAGCCAGTCTGATCCTTTGTTGGAAACAGAATAGCTACAATATTTGTTATCTATAGAAAAATAAAGCCCTCTAAGACGAATAGTGTTGTCATCTGAAAAAATATTTGGGTCGATAAATACTTCTTCAGTAATATTATCCATGCCTTTTTGTCTGTATACAATATTTTGTTTTTGAAGCCCATCATTTTTATAAAAATAATAATAATCGCCTTTTTTGTATGCCCGCGAATATCTTTCATAATCCATTAACTCAGTTAAGCGCTGTTTTATTTTTTCTTTGTATGGAATCTTTTCCAGATAATTTTCTGTGACTTCATTTTGTGCATTTACCCATGCTTTTGTTTCTTCTGAATTATCATCTTCAAGCCAGCGGTATGGATCTTCAACTTTTACACCAAAATAATCATCAACCTGATCTACTTTTTTTGTTACAGGGTAATGAATTGATTGGCTATACAGATGTGAATATCCGGAGAAGAGGAAGAAGAAAACA
>JBDLIN010000448.1:0-2324 GCA_039714835.1 Bacteroidota bacterium
ACATAGTTCCATAAAATTTGCAAGCCAAAAATCTTTTGGAAATTTCCAGCTTTCTTTCTGTATAGTTTCTGTCATCTATTAAGCCAATATTTGTTAGTGAAAATAGTTTTTCAAAGATAATAGGAAAAAGATAAAATGGACAGAGAAAATTATGATAGTATTTCTGTTTTTATTATTATTAATACATTAAGCTCTTAAATAAAGAGAAAAAATGAGTAAGATAATATTTCTGTTTGTTTTAGTTTATGCTTCAATTTTTGGTTTAAATAATGATAAAAATTATTATCAGTTTTCTGGGTATGAAGACAATAATCAAAATGTTCACCTTTTTTATTCCAAATTTTTAGCTGGTAGTTCGAACGATTTGTATCATTTAAATGTTTCCACAAACAAAGAGATACTCATTCAAAGTGGGACATGGGTTGAATTTGGAGATGATTTATTTTTAAAAGGAAGTACAAACTCACGTATTCTAAACTATAATACAACAATAAATAAGCTATCGTATGTTTTACTATATGAAGACGAATATAACTCACTTTATGAGATTCGTACTCAAATTGAAGATTCTACTTTTCAGTATCAATCAGATTCTTTTTCATTCAAAAATATTTTCCTGACTATTAATAAAGACACAATTTATGTTTCTTATCAAAATAATAATGATGATTCCTATGGAATTGTAAAAAGCATTGATATTGGTCGAAGTTGGAAAATTCAATCATTTCCAAATAGCAACATAATTCCAATTGCAATCTCACCATATAATTCTAATGTTATGTTTGGAATAAACAATGACAATAACTTATTGAAATCGGATGATGCTGGTAAAACCTTTAACATTGTTGAAAATGAAAATGTATGGCAATCTTACTCAGAAATTAGATTTGATAAAGAAAATAGATTTATTTATGCACTTAATAGTCAAGCGCTTTTGGTTTCTGATAATTTTGGAGATGTCTCATCATGGCAAACTAAATTTGAACTCTCTGAAGTTACTTACGGCAATATGCTATGGTATATTGAAGTTGACAAACATAATTCGGGAACTTTTTATTTTGGAGATGACAATAAAAACATTTGGTTATCAAATGACTATGGAGAAAATTGTACATTGTTCGCAAAGACTCCTAAAGGAAAATTTTTTGGTGGTATTTATTTATCTCCATATAAAAATGAATTATATGTTGCAAATAAAAATTTAATTAATGTAATATCGTCAAGTGAAAACAAATTGTTAAGAGGGATTAAACCTATTAGAAGTCTTTCCCTTTTTCCAGTTTCCCCTGGTAATAAATGGCTGTTTGCTGGCATGAAACATTGGGATGGAATTTATTCGCAACCAATAAACGGAAGGATAGAAATAATAAAAGATACAACATTTCAAAATAATAAAGTATATTTTCAATTTGATAGAGTAGGTGATTTACCATTTGAGAGCGGTTATGAAAGAGTTGATTCATTAGGTTTTATTTATAAATATGATGCAACTTTTCCTGATAGTGAATATGTTATTGAGGATTTAACATTGCTCCAACTAGCTATTGACACATTACATATTGTGAATACGAATACACAAAAATTTTGCAATGGTACCATTAGTCAAAAAGAATTTTTCTCTGAAGTACGAATGACTAAAGTATTCGAAGCTATAAATTTTCCAGAATTTTTTGATTATGATTTATCAGAAAATCTTGGTTTGACACGAATTCATGAGAGTTGGGATTTTGGGTATAGTAATCTTTATTTAACGGGAGCTATGATCAATGGAATGGTTTACGGTGATACAAATTTAGTGAGCGTTAATGAAAAACATTTAAACTTTAAGTTCGAATTAGAGCAGAATTACCCAAATCCATTTAATCCAAGTACAACTATAAAATATACTGTAGCAAAGTCTCCCCTCCTTGGAGGGGACGGAAGGCCTGCCCGTCCGACAAGCGGGGGTGGGTTGATCACCTTAAAAGTATATGATGTTCTTGGGAGAGAAGTTGCAACGCTTGTCAATAAAGAGCAGCAGCCTGGTAATTATGAGGTCAAGTTCAATGCAGACAATTTAAATAGTGGTGTATATTTCTATCATCTGAAAGCAGACAGTTTTTCACAAAGTCGCAAAATGATTTTGTTGAAATAAGGAAATATTTCCGTTTTTTTTGCAAAAAGTTTGTTCAGTATTAGTTACTAAAATTCTTTGTGAATTTCTCCTAAATAATTATTAGTTTAGGCAAACGATTGTATAATATTATATAGTATTAAATTGGAGGTGTTTTGAAAACTTTTATTCCCATTCGTTTTGCTTTAATAACAATTATACTCACCTTTTC
>JBDLIN010000449.1:0-2310 GCA_039714835.1 Bacteroidota bacterium
TTCTTTCAAATCCTCATGAATTAGTAAAAAATCCTTTGATATTAAATTATTTAATAATAATTTATTAAGAGATATTTGTATCATATATATTTATAAATATAATTTGTGGAGGTTTCAAAGTGAAAGAGGATAGAATCACCGGAAAAAGCAAAGGGGAAGAAATTTTGTATTCGGATTTAGTAAAACTATCAAAGGAAAAGAACATCACAGTAGAGGCTGCTAAGAAGGAGCTGCTTAATAAAATAGACAAACAAAATAAGGATAAATAGAGATGAATTTTCTACTTTAGTCCAAGCTGTTCTTTCATTTCTATTGTTTTAGCTTCAAAAGCTTTAACTACTTTCTTAACTTTGAGTTGAGATGATGTATTAAATGCTGCTTGCTCCTTTGCTGCAATAAGGTAAAATAGTCCTATAAAAAGTAAAAGCACTAAACCTCTATAGTTTAGATTTTTATATTTTATCATATGATAAAGCAAAGATGAAATAAGAAGTAGAATTAGCAAAACACCAATTGATATTCCAAAAATAGAACTTGACAATGCAATGCTTGGAATAGACATTACATCAATTGCATATATTAGTGGCAGCACTAAAACAAAAATCATTGCTGTGTTTAAGAAGAACTTTTTAACGATATCGGCATATTTCCTCTCACTGACTTCATAATATGAATTTGGTTTGAAATAAATATATAATGCTGACGCAGATGTTAGAGCAAATGAAAGAGAAAGAAAATAAAGAAATGAAATTATAGTTTGATCTCTAAAAAGCATATCAGATAAAGAAGTTATCTCATTCATACTGCTTGAATCACTAACAGTCTTAATGCATGCAATAAGAATATAACTTGATGCAAAAAGTAACCAAACTGCTATGCGTGATGAATTTGTAAGAGCTTTTATAATCGGGCTCTTGTAAACACTGAATTCTTCATCCCTGTTGGTTGAATCATCTTTTGTTTTGTTAACCAATTTTGCAATATCACTTAAACCGAAACTACGCTTAAAGATATAAACCAATACTACAGCAGGTATTAAAAGAATAATTGTATAATTTAGATTTTCAAACACAACTGAAACATCTTGTTGAACAATTTGAGCATATGAATACATAAGTATTAAAAGAGGCAGTAAAATAATTCCCATTGAGGCATAAATATTAAATGCTGATAATGAGATCAGATCTTTTGATAGTTTAATGTAATGTGCATTATTTGATGATTTTCCCCGAGCATTAAACCTACAGGATAAAAAAGTGGATCCGAACAACAAGGCAAGATAAGGCAGCAGAATCATATATGATATTGTTATTAAATATGATAATATCTCTATTCTCTGAGATGACTGCGGAAGTAATATGCTTTCTAAAAAATCCATTCTTTATATCCTCAAATTAAACTCTACAACAACGAAACGATAAGTAATTCAACAAGAATTATTCCTATAAAAATCGTGGTAACTAATTGACTCGATTTATCTGTCATATAGACTAAAATAATAGTAAAGGCAGCTATTGAAGCGAGCAGTAACGTTATAAAATCTGAATTTGCACCTAAGTTCACTCCACTCAATACTATCTGCAAACTGACCAACAGAATTACTGAGATCCAAGCAGTAATGTATTTTCCATAACTAATATTTTTATTTTCTTCAATCATCATCACCTCATTAAATTAAAAACAACATTGAGAAAATAAATATCCAAACCATAACCAAATAACTCCAATAAATAGCTGTTGAATTCAACTTTGCATACATCGTACTTATTTCATCTGTTCTTACCAGTCTTACTAGTAATATCAAAAGCATCACTAGTCCGATTAGAAGATGGAGCATAAAAACAAAATAGGTAAAAAAGTAGGATGTGAAAAATATAGATATCCCATCATTTAGTACTTCAAAAGATTCTAAGCCGTATTGGTAACCTTTTCCAGCAAGATAGACACAATCTGTTGCTCTTCCCGCTACAAACAGAAGTCCGAAAATTACAGTAATGCTAATAAAAACCGTTGAAAGAAATTTATTTTTATCGTGTGCAGCAACTTTTGAAAGTCCTATAGTTAAGCCACTTGTAATTAGGATAAAAGTATTTAATACTGCGAATGAAAATAATAGTTCAGATTTTGCAAAGTCATATTCTTTCGGAAAATCTAATCCGTTTAAATAATGGAAAAGAATTAAGCCTAAAAAAAGTATAAAATCGAAAAAGATAAATATCCACATTCCCTTATTTACGGGAAATAATACAGAATTCTTCTTATCAACTATTTGGCCATCAAATGACATTAATTACTCCTATTTGAGATTTA
>JBDLIN010000450.1:0-2303 GCA_039714835.1 Bacteroidota bacterium
GACAAAGGAAGATAAGATCGATCCTAAAGCTGGAATAATATTTTATCCAAAGATAGGAGACAGAATTAGGAAAGGTGAAATAATAGCTGAGTTGTTCACGGACAAAAAATCAAAAATTAAAGAAGTAAAAAGCAGGATTACTGGATCACTTAAGTTTAGTAGTAAACCTACTTCAAGACCAAGATTGATAAAAAAGATATTAACTTAAACAAATAGGAGGATTAAATGCCATTTTTAGTAGCAGTAGTTGTTTTTATTGTAGGTATAGTAGCTTATTTTAAAATGCAGAAAGCAGGACGTAAGCAGGAAGCTTTTGTTTCCATCATAGCGGCTTTAATTGCGGCGGGTGTCGGAATATTTAATGTGTTTACTGTTGTACCAGCAGGAACAGTTGGAGTTGTTGACTTTCTTGGAAATGTAAGTGATAACACTTTAAGACCAGGTGTGAATTTGGTTAATCCAATGGCAAAAGTTGTTAAGTATAGTTTCAAAACTCAGGAGGTTAAGGAGAATATGAATATCCCTTCAAAAGAGGGATTGCCTATACAGTTAGAATTAAGTTTAATGTTCAGACTCGATCCTGCAAAAGCTAACGAAATTTATAAGACTGTTGAAGGAGGAGATTATTTGAATGTTATTCTTATTCCTCAATTCAGATCTGTAACACGTGGAGTTACGGCAAAATTTGTTGCTCAAGCTCTTTACACTGAAGCACGCGAGCAGCTTGCTAGCGAAATAGTAGCCGAGTTACAGAAGCTAGTAGGTCCACGAGGAATATTTATAGAAAGCGTACCACTACGACAGATTGTATTACCGGCGGGTTTAACCAGATCAATTGAAGAAAAAATGCAGGCTGATCAGGAAAGTCAAAGAATGGCCTTCATTCTTAAAAAGGAAGCGCAGGAAGCTGAAAGAAAAAGAATTGAAGCAAAAGGTATTTCTGATTTTCAAGAAATAGTATCGCAAGGGATCAATAATAATCTTTTAAGATGGAAAGGAATTGAAGCAACAGAGAAACTTGCTAATTCAACAAACTCTAAGGTTGTAGTTATCGGTTCCGGTAAAGATGGATTACCTTTGATATTAGGTGGAAATTGATTTAGCGAATTAGTGTGATTGACTGCCACTGTCCGACAGTGGCAGCAATTGACTACTCAAATCTCTCCCACCCACTTTCGACTAGTGAGTCAATTATCAACTGGCTTCTGTGTCCATATATTGGATTGTCTTCTCGCGAAAGTTTGTCTGCCAACTGAATAGCAACCTTTCCGGGTGGGACATTCATTTCTTGTGATTCAGCTAGAACTTTTAATGTCATTTTATGAATAGAGTATTCCCAATCCTTTGATAAATGTCTCTCTATAATTGGATCGTCATTAACATATCCTGCCTGCTCATCAGCACAGTTTACAATACCCATTCTGTTTGTAAGAAAGTCTGGGACGTAGATTATATTTCTTTTAAATATTTCTTCATCATCAGTTTGTGGGTCTTCAAGCTGATTGTTTGCCGCACCGCAGATAATTTTAGCTTTGATATTTGGGATAGTCTGTTTATTCAAAACACCACCAGTTGCACAAGGAGCAACTATATCACATTCTTCAGAAAGAATTGAGTTATCATCTTTATGAACGAGACGAGCCTCAAAATTTTCTTCATTAAATTCAATTTTAGCATGTTCAACTACATCAGGGAAAATATCACAGCCAATTATCTTTTTAACATTTTTTTCAAATAGAAACTTTATCATCGGTATTGCAACATGTCCCAAACCTTGTACAGCAATAGTTTTCCCTTCTAATGATTCACCACTTAAATGTTGCATTGCTGCCTCCATACCGGCAACAACACCTCGCGCTGTCGGAACTGATGGATTGCCACTCCCTCCAACCTTATGAGGTATACAAGTTGTAAACCGAGTATTTGTGAAAATGTTTGCCATATCATCGACACTTGTTCCAACATCTTCCGCTGTAACATAACATCCTTTAATAGATGTGATGAATTCTCCATATTCCTTGTACAAAAACTCTCTTACACTAGGATCATTTTTATCAACATCAGGATTATGGGCCATTACACCTTTTCCACCTCCCCACCAAAGTCCTGCAAGAGCATTTTTATGAGTCATTCCTTTTGCAAGTCTAAGTCCATCACGCAGATAATCTACCATATTATCGTAGTTCCAGTATCGCACACCACCGGCTGCCTGTCCTCTATTTGTCCTATGAACAAAGGCTCCGAGCAAAGTATCAAACTTTGAGCTTAACTGAACGAACAGACCCTCATGTTCTTCAAAATCT
>JBDLIN010000451.1:0-2278 GCA_039714835.1 Bacteroidota bacterium
TATGAAATCGAGATTTGGACTTTTATTACTATCCATCTGCTTTGTTACAATAGGTTGTTCAGCACCAACAGTTTTTAATTTAGAGACAACTGATAGCGAATATAATTACCATAAGGGGAATAAAGTTGTATGGAGAGAAGATTCAATTGCAACAACACTTTTGAATTTTGAATATCATGAGGGAGAATATTTTTCTTTCTACACTGAGATAACAAATAATAGTAATTCAACCTATTTAGTTGATCCTGCTTTATTCTATGCTGAAATTATCAAACCATCATCAAAGGGAATTGCAGTTATTGATCCGGAATTAAAGATTAAGCAAATTGAAGATGAAATTAGAGATACTGAATCGTCGAAGGAAGCAGCTATTGGAATGAATATAATTTTTGGATTGTTTAATGTTGTGGCAGATATTGCTAGTGATGCCCCTCCAGAGGAAGTTGTTGATGATGTTGCCTTCTGGGGAACTAGTGCTCACAATGAAGCTGTTGAACATGATATTGCGAAAGAAAATCTACATAATTTGAAGCTTTATTGGGAGAAAAATGTACTAAGAAAAACCACATTGGCTCCTGGTGATTATATAGGAGGACTCTTTTACTTGCCGGTTCAGTATGATGCAGAACTACTAAAATTAGTTGTAAAAGTAGCTGAAACAGAACATAAATTTATTTTTGAGCAGAGAGGAATTTGATAATGAAAACTTTTATGAGCATTATTATCATCATTACTACAAGTATTTTATATAACAATCTCTATAGCCAAAAAATTCACCAAAAATTGAAGAACCCAATTAAAAAAGGAGAAATTTCGATTCAGAAAAAGAAACCTAAAAGGAATACTCCAAGTAAAATTATTAATCCTAGAAAAAAGAAAGAAATAATTTGTAAGAAGAATAAAAGAAGGATCCATCATCAAAATCCGCCACAAAGACCAAGCAGACGATACGATCATGCTAAAGTTAGAAAGCCAAATATTAAACATAAAAATAATAATCCTGTCAGAAATAACATCTGTGGAGTTATAAAAGAAGATTCAGATCTATTTTTTGTAGATAATTTTGAACTAGATGAAGTTGATTTCCAATATGAAGAGAAACACCTGTATTACCATTTAGAGATAAAACTCATAAAGGGGCGAGAGTTTACTGATAATGATTTTCCAATTGCGATAAAGAAAATAGAACTTGAATATATAGGAACTCAATGGTTGAACTCAGATGATTTTCCAGTTAATATGAAATATAAATCACCAGGTGAATATATAATTTGCAGAATTAATTTAAATATTTACGTTTTCGAAAAAAATTATAGAGATCCTTTTGCAATCAATATCACTTTTAAGGATAATAGTAATGAGATTGTTGTATTTAACTATGATGGCAATTCTCTAAATTCAGGAAATGAGTATTTGTTTCATGAGGAAATTCCTCTTAAGAAAACTGGGTATGCGTGGGTTACACTTGGTTTTTTCGATATTGAATATAATCAATTTTATTCTGCTGCTTTCTCTCCCTATTTAACAATGCGGAAGATCTATATCCCGGGGGAAGCAAAAGAATTGTTATAAGAATTCTTACAAATACTTTTTTAATTGAAAAATCTATAAAATCAATTGGTATCAACTTTATCTAGATATTGAATTGTCCCTTCCATAACTCCAGCCCTCTTACCTATTTCAATGTGTACTGGATCAGCAAGATATTTTTTCGCCTTTTCAATATTTTCAACCTTAAAAATAAAATGAACAATATTTGAATCGGAAATATCCCTGAACATATTTGTCAAAACTAAGCCGGCTTCGATTTGTTTTTCTTTGTAAGAATCAAAAACTTCTCGCCATTTTTTGTAGTCTTTAACTTTGTTATAACACAGCATATATTTCATAATGTATCCTGTATTTAATGAGAATAAATTCAAAGATATTTATAAGTTTTAATCCCCTATCTCATTAACATTCCAATTTTCATCAATCCATAAACCAATTATTTGAATATTGTCATATTGTTCTTTTAGTTTTTCAACTGATTTTTGAATTTGCTCGATATGTTTTTCGTCTGATACCGGATTACCAGCGCAATCGCTATGGCCAATAACTGCAATGCCCTCAGAGTTATGTGCTTCGAGAGAGATATCTATTCTTTCAAGAATTGACCGAATTTTATTTTTATTTTTATTCTCAGCAAATATTTTATCTATTCCTGCTTCTGTTATCATATCAACATTTTCCACATTGAATCGTCTACGCAGACATTCAATTACAGGTAATTGGACTC
>JBDLIN010000452.1:0-2265 GCA_039714835.1 Bacteroidota bacterium
TAGTTATTAAACATTTTTTATTTGGAGGGAAGCATGACAAATAAGAAATACGAAAAAGCTCTAAGCGACCTGTTAAGCACTGCAAATATTACCATCAACGGAAATGAACGTTACGATATCAAAGTGAAGAACCCTAATTTTTACAAGAGAGTTCTTTCAGAATCTGCACTTGGTTTAGGAGAATCGTACATGGATGGATGGTGGGAATGTGATGCTATTGACGAGATGGTAAACAAACTTCTTCGTGCCGATCTTGAGTATGCGATAAAAGGTAACTGGAAAATAGCTCTACATCTTTTTAGAGCAAAATATTTGAATTTACAAAAAATGAGCCGTTCCTTTGAAGTTGGTCAAAAACATTACGATCTCAGTAATAAGCTATATACTGCTATGCTTGACAAAAGAATGAATTATACTTGCGGATATTGGAGAAATGCTTATAATCTTGACGATGCTCAAGAAGCCAAATTAGACCTTGTATGCAGAAAAATTGGGCTTCAGCCTGGAATGAAAGTATTGGAATTAGGTTGCGGATTTGGTGCATTTGCTGGTTTTGCGGCAGAAAAATATGGGGTTTCTGTCACCGGTGTGACAGTTTCTAAAAGGCAGGTTGAGTATGGAAATGAGCGGTATAAGCATTTACCCGTTGAACTTAAACTAATGGATTACAGAAACGTTGAAGGGAAATATGATAGAGTGATTTCCATCGGTATTATGGAGCATGTTGGGTATAAAAATTATGAAACTTACATGAAAGTAGTTGATAGAACTTTGAAGGACGGAGGTATTGCTTTTGCACATACGATTGGTAGAAATGATAGCGCTACAACAGTTAATGCATGGATCAATAAATATATTTTCCCAAATGGAGTTCTCCCATCAATCTCTCAAGTTTCAAAAGCAATGGAAAAATATTTTGTTATAGAGGATCTACATAATTTTGGTCCCGATTATGATCAAACCTGTATGAGCTGGTACGACAATTTTGAAAATTCATGGGATGATCTCAAAGATGATTTTGATGAAAGGTTTAGACGAATGTGGAGATATTATCTTCTTACATCTGCTGCCGGCTTTAGATCAAGACAAACGCAGCTATGGCAATTTGTAATGACAAGAATCGGAGATACACAACCCAATTGCAGATTATTATAAATTTGGGATAATATGACAGACTGTGAAGTTTTAATTGTTGGAGGTGGACCGGCCGGTTCAACTGCTGCATGGCAATTAGTAAATGCCGGGATGGATGTCACCATTTTAGATAAAAGCACTTTCCCCAGAACTAAGCTCTGTGCAGGATGGATTACTCCAAAAGTGATTAAAGATCTGCAGATCAATATCAATGAATATCCCTTTACAATTCAAAAATTCAATCGACTTAATTACTATTTTTTTAAGAAACTTAAAATTCCAATACCAACAACACAGTATTCAATAAGACGGTATGAATTTGATGACTGGCTTCTGAAACGTAGCAATGCTAAACTGTTTCATCATAAAGTTCACAAAATCATAAAGGATAATGAATATTATATCATTGATGATATTTACCGTACAAAAATTTTGATTGGTGCTGGCGGAACTCATTGTCCAGTATATAAAACTTTCTTTAGTGAAATATCCCCGCGTGATGAGAGCAACCGCATTATTACTCTTGAACAAGAATTCCCTTACGAAGTTGTTGATCAGCAATGTCATCTTTGGATGATGGAAAATAAATTACCTGGTTATTCTTGGTATATTTCCAAAGGTGATAATTACCTTAATGTAGGAATTGGCGGTACCTTGAACAATATAAAATCAGCAAATAGTTCGATTAAAGAGCATTGGGATATGTTTATTAATAAACTAAATAAAAAAGGATTGATACAAAACATTGAACTCAATCCCAAAGGTTATAACTATTATCTTAGAGATAGAAATCCAATTACTCAAATTGATAATGTCTATTTAGTTGGTGATGCTGTTGGACTAGCAACATTGGATATGGGGGAAGGTATTGGTCCGGCTATTGAAAGTGGATTACTTGCTGCGAAAGCTATTATAGATCGAAATGAGTATTCAGTAAAAAATATTTCAAGGTTTAGTTTCCCAAGTATTCTTTTTCGAAAAAATTGATTCTTTTCTTTGTGTGCTTTGTGCCTTCTTCGTGAACTTTGCGGTTATTCTTTTTTAATCAATAATTTCTTTCATCTTTTCAAATACAACATTCCAGCTCAGTTCAGAATGACTTCTTGTATGTTCGTTTGCAAATCCAGTTTG
>JBDLIN010000453.1:0-2264 GCA_039714835.1 Bacteroidota bacterium
GGCGGGGACAGTAATCTTTATGGGTATGTTCTTGGGGATCCGGTTAATTTTGTGGATACTATGGGGTTGAGTAATCATACTCTATCGCATCAAACAGGATCATTTATTCAGTATAATGGAACATATAATTGTCGTGATTGTACATATGGAAGTATAATAGTGGGGATAGGGGTTTCTTGTTTAGTGGGACCTGAATTATTTGCATATGCCATTGCAAATCCTATTAAAACTATCTATTGGGCAAATGTAGTGAATGATAGTTTTAATCCTAGTTTGCCTCCAATAACTCCGCATGGTGCTGGGGTAAATATAATTCTTCAAGGATGTGGAAATGTCTGCTCTGAATAAAGGTGCTTTAATTATTATCTCTTTTTTACTTATAGTATATTATGGAATTGTTCCATTATTAGGATATGAAGTATGGATGCGAAAAGCTGGGGATGCAGGATGGATTACACTAGATATAAAACAATCTACTTTTAATATTTTTATTGGAGTACTGATTGCTTTTTATTTATATAAATATGGTCGACAATCACAAGACAATGAATAATAAGATGATTAGTATATTAAAAAATAAGGGTCGGGTGACAACTCACTACTTCATCTCTCCTCGTGCCCAAGTTGTACGCACATACGAATATGAATTAGAGAAAAATCTTATCCGGAATTATTTTCAAAGAACAAATAAAAACTGTAAAACACTTTGTTTTTTTATGATAGTTTCGGTAACATCATTAGTGACAGTAACTCAAGTATGAGAATACCGTTTGGGTTTGCAGGCGGGTTGTATGTGAAAAGCGTTAAGCAAACGCAAACTGCTTTGCGTTTGTAGCTTTGGAACCAGAGGTGATGTGCGAAGCACCGCCGTCGGCGGACACAGGTCTGACCAGATTCGGCTACCGTGACTATGACGCTGAAACAGGAAAGTGGACGGCTAAAGACCCGATAGGGTTTGATGGTGGGGATACGAATCTTTATGGGTATGTGTTGGGGGATCCGGTTAACTTTATTGATCCGGCGGGATTGATCGGTGCTGCAACTACACCTATAGAACAAAATCAAGATACAAGCCCGCATCTTCCAGTTGGCCCAGAAAGACCGGACTCAAGACGGACAATTCCAGATTGGCTTCAATATGATTATGCGATACCTTATACGGATAGCTTTGATGGAATAATTCAACCGTGGTACGATATGGATAGAGTACCAGATCCATTTAATAATGAGAACTATTTTCCCGACATTCAAGGGGGAATATGTATTACGATACCGTTTTATTGAAAAAAGGAGTAAAAGATGAAGTTTATTTTATTTATATTGATGATTTGTTCCGTTACTTTGTTGGCAAATACACAATCTTCAAAAGAAGTATGTGATAATGAACATAAAGAAATTTTGAGGCTTTATTACAGTAATTTAGAAATAGACGCTAAAAAACGTTTAGAAAGGTGTACTTTTAATGACCCATTGATTGCAGATATTATGAATGTCCTAAATGCCCGTATATTGTATGAAAATAAACAATATCAAAATTCTTTAAGTGTACTTAATAGTGCACAAAAAGGAATAGAGGAAGCTTACTTCGATCTAAAAAACTATAAGGCAAAAGATGAAAGAACTAAAAAAATAATTTATACATATAGTACAATGATTGAATATATGGCACATAGTTATTTTATGCTTGGAGACTATGGAAAATCATTAAAGTATTACACGGTTCAAATGGAGCTTATGCCACCAGCAAAGGCGACAACTTATGAATATGCTGGATTCTCAGCTTATTATTTAAACAAGCATAATAAAGCTCTTGAATATTTTGAAAAGGCTTATAAGCTGTACGATAAAGTTTCTAAAAAGCATAAATGTGCTTACAATATATCAGCTATCTATTCTAAAATGGATCAATCACAAAAAAGTGTTTTATGGTTTAAAACAGCCTTGGGGCACTATTTAGAATATTGTGAGCAGTCTTATATTAATAAAATTTATTTAGATAATGATTTTCAAAATATGAAATCCTCTCAAGAGTTTCAAGTATTTATGGAAAGAGGAGAAGGGTCACCAGACCCTGCAAAATGAGCCTTATTCTAATTGTGTACGAGAATGTTTGTCTCTCTATGTTGAAAATTTAGGGTCGGGTGACAACTCACTACTTTTAAAACACGGAAATGACAACTTAGTGCAACGTTTCGAGTATGCAGATCAGCGTATGCCAATCTCGATGACACAGAACACTCAGAAGTATTATCTACATTACGACC
>JBDLIN010000454.1:0-2259 GCA_039714835.1 Bacteroidota bacterium
TACAATTTGAGGAATCAACCTTCCAATATTAATTGAATTTGCTGAGGAGAGATTCAGATAATCCAATTCTGAATCAGAAAATGCTTCCTTTACCAAAGCTTGACAATCATCAAATTTTCCATCAAGGGATAGTATGTTGATGTTTTTCCCAAGTGTAGTCATTTGCTTTCGCTGCCTCTCAGTTACTTCTTTTTCAGGAAATAACACCAATACCTTAATATTATCTAGATCATAAAAAGCATTGGCAATTGCACTACCGGTATCTCCCGATGTAGCAGTTAGAATTAGCAATTTACGATCTTCTTTTTTAAGATAATACTGCATCAACCTACCCATGCTTCTTGCCGCAAAATCTTTGAATGAAGCCGTAGGCCCCTGATCCAGACGCATGACATATTTATTGCCGTAGGCTTTTTCAAGTGGTACTTTATAATTATAAGCATCTTTAAGCATTGATAACAATTCCTGATCTTCAATCTGTCCTTTTAAAAATTTGCGACTTACCTCAAAGGCTATTTCGTAATATTCTTTGTATGTAAAACTATCAATTTCTTCTCTAGTAAAAGTTGGGATATTGCCCGGCATATAAAGCCCTTTGTCAGGTGCCAGCCCATTTAATAGAGCCTCTTGGAAATTAACATGTTTTGCTATTCCATTCGTTGAATGATAATAAATTGAATTCATATTTATAATCTTATATATGGATGATAAATAAATAATTAATGATAATTGTTTTCATCCATAAACAACCTATCATAAATTTAATACCCGCTCCCTAACCAAAATCTGACAAAAATAAATATTTTTTTATTTTTTATTCAATTAAAGGCAACTCGATTTAGATTCAAATCATGAAAATCGAAACTAAAATCTATTTCCGGTGAGATGCCTTTCATTTTTATACTTTGGGCTTTTCCTATTTCATCTAAAGTGAACATAGCAAAGGCATCTGCATTCATATCTTGGTATTCCCATTTTATGGCAAAAGTATGCTCTTTGTAAAAACACATTGGGCCATTAAGTTTGGGTGATCTGTATGATTTAAACCAAAGCTGTTTTTCTTTTAAAAACACTTCAATTTTGCCAAACCAGTTATCTTCATATATACCTATGTAGTTAGCGAGGTTTAGATGTTTAGCATTGTTTTTTTCTACTGTTTCCCATACCTTGGAAGTTACCTTATCAGTTTTGTTTTCGCTAGTTAAAGTTTCTTTATAATAAAAATCAATCCAGTTAAAATAATCTAAACCCAGATAGCTATCAATAATTGTTTGTGAAACCGCCTTGAAAACATTTAAGCCTCCATTTTCAGTATTGCTTAAAACAATTACGCCAAGTTCTAATTCGGGAATCATTACTGTTGTCGAAAGCATTCCCGGTAAACTCCCTGAGTGCATTACACTCATTTTTCCTTTAATATCTGTCAGTTTCCAACCTAAACCGTAACCTGCAAATTGTGAATTATAACGAGGGTGGTTCTCTACGTCAAAGACTGTATGAATTTTCCACATCTCTTTCTGGCTCATTTCAGAGAAAAGCTGTTTTTCTAGGTTATCACCATATTTGCCCTTATTCAAATTCACAAGCATCCAGTTGCATAAATCAGCTACATTTGAAATAATTCCGCCTGCAGCACCATTAATCGACTCTACATAATAGGGTATGGTTTTTATTTTACCGGTTTCAGTTGAATGAGGTGTTGATAAGCTTACTTTATCCTTTATTCGAGATATTGAACCAAAAGTAGTATCCATACTTAACGGCTGAATTATTCGTTTTTCGACAAACTCTTCCCAACTTATACTACTGACTCTGGCGATAACTTCACCCGCTACTAAATACAGCAAGTTATCATAATCATATTTTGTTCTAAAAGCAGATTGAGGCTTAAAATACTGAAAACCTGACACTATATCATCAATTGTAAAATCAGAACCATCCGGAAAAAACATCAGATCTCCAACACCTTTACCAAGCCCACTTCTGTGTGTCAATAAGTCTTGAATATTGAAATTTTCAGTTACGTAATCATTATACATTTTAAATGCAGGAATATGGTCTTTAACCTTATCCAACCATTTTATTTTACCTTCTTCTACTAAAATTGCAAGGGCTGTGGCAGTAAATGCTTTACTGTTTGAGGCGATGGCAAAATTTGTGTTTTTGCTTACTTCTTCTTTTGTTTCTATGGATTTTACTCCGTAGCCTTTAGTATGGATAATTTTTCCATCTTTTACAATTCCGACAGCTACTCCGGCA
>JBDLIN010000455.1:0-2247 GCA_039714835.1 Bacteroidota bacterium
TTAAGGTGAGTTAAGCTGTATTCTAACTTGTTCTTCATCATCTATTCTTGAACGTAGTAAATTAACATACCTAAGCGCATCATCATTCTCGTACGAAACATAAGATTTTTCAGCCCACATAATTGCATTGTCAAAGTCTCCAAGCACTTCATAACCTACAGCCATATTATAGGTCAAATATCCAGCATCTTCAACCGGTGCTCTTGATATTCCACTTTCCCAAACAGATATTGCTTCTTCCCAATTCCCAACATCTGCATGACGTGCACCAATAGCTAGTTCAGGAGTATCATCCGACTCACTCTCAAACGATCGTGTTATTGTTATTGGCATTGGAGCAATTTTATATGCATAATTTTCCCCAATTCTCTGGCTTAAATATCCAGTAGCTTTATTTTTTGCTATTAGATGACTTAGAGCGTCTTGAATTGAATTACCTTTCTCTTCCCATGTCTTGGTTCTGCTTATTATCTCCTGATCAAAAATTCTTTTACTCTTAGGTTCATAAACACGTATTCCAATTGTAACATCAGCAATTCCCTTTACATAAAACTCATTCACTTCTACTTCTCTTTTTTTACCATTAACCTTTTTTTTCTTCTTAACCTTTCTCACTCCATCTGTAATTATGAAGTCCGTATCAAACAATTCAACCGCTACTACTGATTGGGCCTTATATTTTTTGCAAAGTGCATTAATTACTCTCCATGTAATCGGTTCAGGAAAAACGGACGTTAAACTATTACCTTTTAATTTTTCCTCAGCTACTCTTATATTAAAACGAGAGGATTGCCTGATTTGACTTCTAATCCCATTGATTAGTTCTTGTGTCCCGAAGTTGTCTTCATCAGGCAACTCACCTGTAATAATTCCCTCTATGACTGACAAAGTGTTATCATCATAGACAGTCCTATCAACTAGCACAAGGGTCTCCACTGATGAAGGAAATGTTATTTCTGCCGGTCGTGTTGTATGAAGAGTAACATTTTTTGAACTTGAACATGCAGAGATTACAATTAATGCTGCAATAACTGTATATTTTATGATAATCTTATTCATGGCTTTTCTTCACAATTTTGAAATATTATTCAATTTGAGCTCTTATTAGCAAATATCGTTCCATACATTATAAAAATAAGATTTAAGATTAATCCAAAGTAGATAAAATATGTCTCCCCCGGAATTGAATTCTCTAAATAATATTCTCTTCCAACTTCATCATACATTACTTTCTGAACTGCTAAAGCAAACAGTGAGACTATAAATAAAATCACGGAAGGGATGATTTGTTTATATCTTTGACCAATTCTATAAATATTAAATAAGTAAATGAAAAACAGAATATGGAATAAAAGGATAAAAATGTAACCAATTCCAACAATTAATCCGGATAGTTCGAAAAAGATCACACCGTGCAGATCAATGAGCAGTAATACTATATCAACTATAATCCATACTACACATATAATACCCAAAATAAATACGGTTTTAGAAATTTTGCTTTTCTCTTTTAACATCTTAATACTCAATTATTTGTTTAATTTATAACTTTCTTAGTACCCAAATTGTTCCCTCTATTTCTGTTTCAATTATCTCACATTCTTCTTTTTGCAATTGTATGTATTCATTAAGATCCTTCTCTAGTTCGGGATGTTTATCTATGAGTTCTTTACTCCTCTTCTCAATCACTTCAAGATATTCATGGTTTATTTCTTTGCTAACTTCGTTAGTGTTTATCTCTTCAATTAAAATATCATTAAATGACATTAATTCTTTAATTGAATTTTTATAATTACAATAATGTGAATAACCTTTTCGATTTAAAATATCCTTATTTTTTAGAAATCCATCATCAATAATTACATAACCATTTTGATTAACTTGTGATCGCAGCCTTTCAATTGTATCTTTTAATGATCCAAATATCCCTCCCAGTGAAGCTAGTATCACTATATCAAAATCATGCTCGACAGAAGTAAATTCAAGAATATCATCTTCAATAAATTCACATAAATGACTAACATTATATTCAACTGCTTTCTCTATTGCATAATCTAAGAATTCCGGTATTGCATCAATTCCAACAACCTTCAACCTATATTTTGATGCAAGTCTAACAGAAAGAGCACCTTTACCGCAGCCAAGATCTAGTATTTTTACTGATGGAGTGTGTAAATTGAAAGTGTCAACTGCATCTATGATCTGATCAACGGAACTGCCGAGTGCCCAAAGATCTTGAAGAAGATA
>JBDLIN010000456.1:0-2236 GCA_039714835.1 Bacteroidota bacterium
AGACTGAAAAAATTATCCGCACCACCAAGAAATATATTTGTAAAGAATACCAACTTTGCAAAAGTAAAAATTGACCGGCTTGTTAGCATCATTCCTAGATATTTACTACCAAACTCTGAAGGTGGACCGGATGCAATTTCCGAAGGAGCAAAAACAATATCAAAAGGTTTATATCCCATCATTCCAAGGAATGCAAGTATTCCAGCTAAAAACGCAAATGGCGATTGAAAAATATTCCAATGAATAAATGAATCCTGAACAGCAAGCAGATCATTCAAATTTGTTGTTTTGAACTGAATCATCAATGCAACTAACGCAAGAATGAAAGGCACCTTGTATCCAACCAACTGACTCAATCCTCTTGAAACACCTATTGCAGAATTGGGATTTCCAGTTTGTCCGGCACCCAGAGCCATACCAAGTGAGCCGAAAACCATAATGTACATTAGAAATATTAGATCACCATCGAAGCTTAAATTTGAGAATAGAGCTGAATCTCTGATAATCGGGATAAAGAGCAAAGTAGTAGTAGATGCAGTGATCGCCCACACTGGCCCTAAATGCTGCATTACTCCATGATGAATTGAGGTTGATTTACTGTATAGTTTTAATATATCATAAAGATTCTGCCATGCTGGTGGACCAAATCTATTTTGGATTCTTGCAGTAACTATACGCGCTAATCCTCCATATAAAGCCCCTGTAAAAAAGGCTATAATTGGAGTAAGTACTAATCCCAATATTTTAATCCAGTTTATATCCATTAATTTTAAATCCTAAAATCTTCTCTAACCTTCAAGGTTATCATCCATCTTTTCGTTTTCGAACAGATAGAATGTTTATCAATTTATTTATCACAACTACTTTTAACCTTGAAGGTTTTACGTAGTATCTATAGTTTAACTCCAAAAATCAATTCAGAAAAAACAATTAAGATCACCAAAAAGATCACAACATACATTGCATATGTTTGTCCATTTCCAGTGTATATATATCTTAAATGATCAAATATTTCTTCTAAAGTATTGCTGACAATATTATAAAATTTATCCACACTTGGCTTTAACACTCTACCTAACGCTCTTTCAAAAGGTTTGTAGAAATCTACAGCATATGTTAAGTTTTCATTTTCAGTTGGAACTTCACCAGATGTGTGAATATCCTTTGTTGTTACGTATTTTCCACTTTTGAATCCTTTAATAGTTAAGAATGATGCTGCAATCACAAATACAACGCCAATTGAATTCATAATAGTGAACATATCAATTTTATTTCCCCAGGCATTCCAGATAACTGTTGTTTCAAATTCTGAAGCTGTAACTCCAAGATATCCCATTGCATTTGCAACTGGTTCTAATAATAGACCAGGCATCACCCCAACGACAAATGTAAATATCGCCAAAGCTAACATCGGAATTCTCATTGCCCATGATACTTCTTTTACATCAGCGAATTCTTTTTCTTCTTGTCCAAGAAAAAGTGAGAAAATAAATCTATACAAATAAAGGAACGCTGCAGTACTTGAAGCAAAGACAATTATCACTAAAAAGTAATGATTTGATTGAATCAATGATTGATACAACATCCACTTACCGGCAAATCCACCTAGCGGCGGGACACCGGAAACTGCAATTATTCCCATCAATGCTGTTAAAAATGTATAAGGCATCTTTCTTATCAATCCTGTAACCTCATTCATATCAGTTGTACCGGTACGATGATAAACAGCGCCAGTTGCAAAGAACAACGCAGCCTTAAATGCAGCATGCAGTACAGCAAGAAAAAGAGCAGACATAATTGCTAGTGGAGTTCCGATCGCTAAACCGACTACAATGTATCCAAGCTGCCCAATTGAAGAATAAGCTAACAGCTTTTTTGCATCAGTTTGGAAAATCGCATAAAAAGTTGAAAGTAATGCTGTCAATCCGCCAATCCAGGCGAGTACTTCCTTTACATAAATTGAAAATCCACTTTGTGAAGCAAGTTTGAACAACACTAACCCAATACCGAATATACCCATCTTAGATAGTGCACCGGAAAAGACAGCAGTGAATGGACTCGGTGAAATTGAATATGAGTCTGGAGCCCAAACGTGTAACGGCATTACAGCACTTTTAACACCAAAACCAACTAATAACATTATTACAATAAGTAATTGAGTTGAAGATTCTATTGACTTGAATTCTGAAAATATATTTACAAATTCAACTGATCCTAAATTTGCATATAGCATTAC
>JBDLIN010000457.1:0-2230 GCA_039714835.1 Bacteroidota bacterium
ATGAATACACCGATTCATTATAAAATGAATCATAAGGCATTAAAAATTATTTTACCCAAGAAATAATGCAGAAAATAGTTCACATATCTGACATTCATTTTGGAAAAGAAGATGAAAGCATTGTCAATGCATTATTAACCAAGATTAATGAGATAGCACCAAATGTTATTGTGGTTAGCGGTGATTTAACACAACGGGCAAAACATCGGGAATATAAAAAAGTTAAGCTGTTTTTAAGTAAACTAGATTTTCCCAAAGTCGTTATACCCGGTAACCATGATATACCTCTTTACAATCTATTAGGAAGAGTAATTAATCCATTTAGAAAGTTTGATTATTATTTCCCTAATTGCAATAGATACGAAAACGAGCAAGTATCAATAGTAGGTTTGAATAGTGTAAGAAATCTAAGGTGGAAATCCGGGAAACTTACTATTAAGGACTTAGAGGAAAGTAGTGAGGAATTGAAAGTAAAAAAGAATGCCGAGAAATTAAAAATAGTTGTGATGCATCATAATTTGCTCCATCTTCCATCAAATAAAAACTCTGAAAGTATTTTCAGAACAAAGTTAATGCAGAAATGGATATTTGATAATGGAATAGATCTGATATTATTTGGACATGACCATAAAAGTACGATAAAGCCGATTCTATTTGATCATGATAACATTTTCGATTTTATACTTATTCAAGCTGCCTCAGCAACCTCAACGAGAAGAAGGGGAAATGAGAATAGTTTCAACTTAATAATGCTTGAAAATTCATTCATGCAAATATCGATCGAAACATATGAACAACATAAATATAAAACTTCATCAAGGATTAAATTTAATAAGCAACTAATAGGTTGGGAAAAAACAGAATAGAAACTGCGAGCAAAGATTTAGGAAATGAATAGTAATAAATTTATAATTTCAGCATTAGGTATTATTGCTTTAACTGTGATAGTAATAGTATTGTATCAGTTGCAAGAATTGCTGCTTCCATTTTCAATTGCAGTATTACTATCAATTATGTTTCAGCCATTAGTGATTTACTTGAAGAGTAAAAATGTACCAATTGTTGTTTCAGTAATTATCGTGTTTTTAATTATATCTTTATCAATTCTAATTTTTGGTGCAATACTCTACTCCAGTTCAGAATCACTTATTGCAGACCTGCCTAAATATCAAGAAAAACTGAATGATATAATAAATAGTATGGTTGAAACAGTCAAAGTTTCCTCACAAACGTTGGGGATTAAAATTGAGTCAATTGATCCGGGAACTTTATTTGGAGCGACCACAGTCACTGCAGATGTTCTATCATCAACACTCGCAACTTTTATTGACTATATTGGAAAATCAGCTCTAGTATTACTATTTATGCTTTTTATGATTGCTGGTACCGGAGATTTGAGAGCGAAGGTAATTAAAGCATATAGTGTTAATGAATCGGAAAAGATCAATTTAGCTTTACAGAATATTGGTATACAGGTTCGCCGCTATTTAATTGTGAAGATGATCGTTAATGGAATAACAGGCCTTTTAACTTTGCTGGCCTTGTGGATGCTTGGAGTTGATTTTCCATTGTTCTGGGGTGTAATGGCTTTCTTATTCAGTTTTATTCCTCATGTGGGGTCTGTACTATCCATAGGACTTCCATTTATTCTTTCTTTGTTACAGTTTGATAGTTTCACTATTCCTTTGTTAGTGATTGTTTTTTTATTAATAATATTTATGGTAATGGGTAATTTAGTACAGCCTAAAATGATGGCATCCTCACTCGACCTTAGTGTTTTACTTATTCTTGTAGCGCTGATTTTTTGGGGCATAGTTTGGGGACCGTGGGGAATGATACTTGCAATTCCTCTTACAACAACAATAAAAATTATTTTTGAAAATATTGGAGTATTAAAACCCCTCAGCATTTTGATGGGAACCAATAAGGATGAATAACCTAATTGAGAATCCTTATGTTTTTTAATATTAAAAATTATAACTAAATTATCAATTTACTTCAAACTTTAAATATAAATTATTTTTTGGGATACTAAATGAATGCATTAGAGGCTATAAAGTCACTTAAAAAGAACGTGTCCAAATCAATTATTGGACAAGAGAAAATTGTTGAAAGACTTATCATTGCACTTTTAGCTAATGGGAATCTACTTTTGGAAGGTTTACCCGGGCTTGCAAAAACACGCGCAATAAAAAGTTTGGCTAAAAATCTACATTCCGATTTTAGCAGA
>JBDLIN010000458.1:0-2220 GCA_039714835.1 Bacteroidota bacterium
TATTTTATGGATCCTACCATAGCAACTTATACGTTTTTTATAGGTGCTGAAATTAATTTTATTTGCAAATAAACCTCTGGTATTTCTATATATTACACCTGGCAGATACAAATCCTTTAAGTAATGTTCTTTCCAATATAAATGGTCGATATCGTGGGATAGGATTATTTTCATAAACTATATAAATCAATCAATTTATCAGAGTACAAGTTATTATCAAAGTTCCCTTCAACCCATTTACGAGCATTCTCTCTTATTTTCTTGGTTTTTTTATAATTAAGTATTGAGTGAATTAAAATATTTTTAAATTCATCTTCTTCATCAATATTAAATAGAAAACCTGTTTTTTTATCAATAATTACTTCAGGAATTCCTCCTACATTACTTGCTATTACTAGTTTTTCACATGCTAAAGCCTCTACAGCAACATTAGGCAATCCCTCTGCTCTACTTGGAATAACAACAATGTTCACTTCATTATATAAATTGGGTATTTCTTCTAAAGACACTATACCTTTACATATTACATTATCTTTATATTTTAAAGAATCTTTCCAATCATTTAGCTCTGACTCTGTTGAATTTGGACCTCCCAATATCAATTCAAAATCCTTGTTCTCAAATCTATTTTCAATTTTCTTCCAAATTTTCTTTAAAGTTTCCCCCCCTTTTAGGTCTTTACCAAATTGAGTAGATTTCCTATTAGCAAACCCTCCCAGATAAAGAATTTTAATTTTATTTAGATCACTATTTTTATCTTCAGGTTTAAACTTCTTAAGGTCAGTTCCTCTATAAATTGTAGAACTCTTATTATTTAAAAATTCTAAATTTATTTTTCTCTCAAGTTCTTTACTATTACATAAAAAAATATCTACATTACTTTCCCATCCCCTGTTAATTGAATATTTTTTTAATTTTTCCCAATGAAAATTAAGGTCACTGCCAATAGTTTGAGCAATATGCTTAGTATCTCTTTTTTTGATAAAAGAGCCTACTAAAGCTGCTCCATCAATTCCAACAGAATGAATTATATCAATATTTTTTAATTCTTTATTCAGAAGAAGTTTGCATAAATATTTCCAAATTTGAAGATTTAAAGAGTTTAATAAGTTATGCTCTACAGGTATCCATGGAAGAGAGAGCTGAACAACATCTACTTCCCCAAATATTAAACTTGTTTTGATTTTTCTACCAGGTTTCCAATATCTTAAATGAATGACCGTTAAATCAGTCTTTTTAGATAATGATTTCGCTGCCCTATAATTAAAAATACTTTTAGTTGGATTGTCTTTTGAGGGAAATCCACCAGTTAAAAATAGAATTCTCACCTCATCTTGAATTTACTTGTTAATAAAGAAAATCCTGCTTTTAGTTTATTTATTGGATTCCCATAATAAGTTTCAAATTTTTCTGCATATTGATGAAAAATTGGCTTATTTGTTAATTCATATAGATAATTTAATTGGCAAATATGCAAATTATGATACATAGCACTTGCTATATAATTTGGTCTTTCCTCATCGATCCAATACCAGGACCATTTGCCGGTATCAAATAATGGTAATACTTTCTCAACATATTTCACTCCTTCATCAAATAATTCTTTGGCTTGAGTTAATTGAGGCATTACCTGATAAATCTCCCAAAGTCCAACTAAAGCATAAACCATTCCATTTAATATGTGCTTATGAGGTATAGTTGCTATTTCTTCAAACCAATAGACATTTTCAAGTTTCTTGAATTGTCCTCTTACTCCATACTCTTCTACCAATACTTTATAAGATTTGATTATTTTTTCAGCAAAATCAATATATTCTTTGTTTCCTGTTAATTCATATCCTCTGGCCAAAACGCTTAAAGCTTCTCCTTGATTCATTGCTGATAATTTTCCATTATAAGGAAAAACCAAACCTTGATATTCAGTTAATTCATTATTATTAAATAAAAAATCAATTGTTTTAAATAAATGTTCTGTATAATTATAGCTACCTGTTTCTATATACAGTTGCCATTTTGCAAGAGCATATGAACATATTGTAGTATAATTATAAGCTCTTTTACCATCAACAAATCTTATGGGTAATCCATTATTGTCAAATACATCATAATGATCATCTTCTAGCCTTTCCTTTAAATTAAGAAAAAACTTACCGGAAATTGTTTTTAAATCAGTTGAATACTTTTCAGAAAGATTCCAATAATTATTATTATTAAAATAAA
>JBDLIN010000459.1:0-2201 GCA_039714835.1 Bacteroidota bacterium
TCTCTTCTGCAGCTCTTCATGCTCCTGAATCCAATTTTCTGATAATGGACCTCCCCAACCATCGAGATTCCCCATCCAACTAAAAGGTAAATAAGGTGGTCCAGTAAAAAAATCAGATAAATCATCAATTCCTATGCGTTTTGCTACATTCTGCCAAACTGCTTCCTGACCGGTAACCGCCAAAGGCAGATTAATACCGTTCAAAGCCATCCAGTCTATCAATTTCTCCCATTGATTCCAATCCCACCAAGCCATTGTATAACCAAAAGAACAGTAATTAAGCATATATCTATACTTTTGACTGTTAACTTGCTTGATTGGTTTAGATACTTCAGGAAGTGGTATTGCCACATTTATCTGAGTTCCGAATAATGAAATATCACTATCACAATAATACTTCAAATACCAGTTCAACCCTGATGCCATCGAAACACCATTGTCTCCACTTATAATTATAGAATTATCTCTGCTTTCAATTATAAAAACATTTTTATCAGCCTCTTTCGAAATTTTCTTAAAAATAAAATACTCACCATAGCCGGGCAACACCCTCTCCAATAGTGCCTCTGCAGCTAACACATCCGGATCGGTTGTTTCAGTAGCTGATAAGCTTACCGTAAATAAAAGAGTATAGGTAAACAACAGATAGATGATATTATATTTAAGACTAATTCCCCTCATATTTATTTTACATCAAATGAATATATTTCCACACCATCTTTCAATTGAAAGCGTACACGAACAATTTCACCTTTTAAATCAGAAAGTTTCTTATCCCCCCATTTTACTTCAGCATTCAAATAATCCCCTGTAATTGGGGTACAATCATCTGCCGTAAATCCTTTTATGGCTTCATCACGTTTTGCTGAGCGTAATTCAACTCTTAATTCTCCCTTGATATTAGCATTGACAAACAAATCGCCAGAAACCTTGATTGGACGAGTAAGAAGCCTTCCCGATTCGCCAGGTATATCTCTAACTCCAACAAGTCTGTTTAGTTTTGTGGTGGCCATTCCAATCCCGTTAGTTCCGAAAGCATCATGTGCTTCATCCCGACCACCGTAATAAAAACGCATTTCATCATTTGCAATAACAGGCTTATCGAAGAGTGTTACCATACCTTTATCCCAATCGTTATTTTTATCAACGTCGAGTAATAGTTTTTGTGATTTTTGAGGAAGTCTGTGCCAGTTGAAACCATCACTACTCCATGCAAGTTCCTGGTTAAGATGATGCGTAACTGTTTCATAAAGTTGTATCTGACCGAAGAACAGATCACCGAGACGAAAAACAGTCATTCCATAGAAACAATCGGGATCTCCCTCTTCCGGAACAAGAATAGTTTGTTCATTAGTCCAATTAACAAGATCTTTACTCTCTTTAACTGCAACTCTTCGCCTACCTACGCCAGGCAAACCATTACCGGCAAAAGCGCGGGGACGTACATACATCAGCCAACGATCATTAATTTCGTCATAAACAAAATTGTTGTGAGTATCGCTATGATACCATACTGCGGGTTTATCAAAGGAGCAATCAAATTCTTTACCGTATTTCGAATATGACACAAAAACACCACCACTATCGTTGTGTATTGCAACGTAATATTCGCTAATATCTTTTGCTTTTGGATTTATCTCAATATCTAATCCACCCGTTTTTTCCTTTCCCAATTTTATTGCATTGTTCTTAGGCGATATTGTACCACGATTATCAAAGACTTCAAGGTTTGGTTTTTGCCAATCTATACCATCTTTCGATTCGGCATAGCACATATTATATGAAAATGGAGTTTTGTTTTTATAAGCTTTCTCGTCAAATACATTGTACCATATTTTGTATAAGTCGTCTCTTTTGTCGTAAAGTATCGACCCTCCGGCAAGCGGACCTATCCCTTCAATTTCTTTGTCTTTTACAATTACCGGGTTACCTTCATGCTTTTTCAGTTCAACGACAAAACGTTCCACTTTCCAACGATCTTCTATTATTCTTTCATCAACAGGAAAATAGGGACCCTTTGCGGGCAGATTTGAAATATGAGTATCACTAATTCCTTTTGAGATATTGTCATTGCTTTTTGAATTTTCGCAAGCAGACACAAATATTATTGCTATGAATAAAATGTATCTGAAGTATGTATTTATTTGAACTAGCTTCATTAGAGTTTTGGTAATTGATTTTTAAAGTTATAGGTATCCAAG
>JBDLIN010000460.1:0-2188 GCA_039714835.1 Bacteroidota bacterium
CATTATCGGTCCCTGCCCATAAATTATTTTTTGAATCTACAAAAATGCTAGTAATATCCTCATTTTCCAGATAAGTACTTGTAACTGATTTGGTTAATAATTCACTCAATAAAATATATTCCTCATCGCTTAATGAGAATAACTGCGTACCCCAAAATGTTGAATCTTGCGGCGGAATTACGTTATAAGATTCAACAGAGTGACTGTCATCAGATTTATATCTAAGCTTGTACCTACCAACTTTTAGATCCAGCAAACCAATTTTCATTCTGTTTTTATAACCTCCACTTGCAAAAAACGATTCGCTGTATTCACCAGCACTCCATAATGTATCACCTTCCTTACTTTCTAACCACCCAAAATCAACCATATTCCAGGCAGCTAATCCTTCACCCATTGAGTATATTAAAACTTTACTATCTTCTCTTAACACGAACTCTTTACTAAGATCTGCATAATCGCCTACATTGATAATGGAACTTATGGGTTTACGTTCAGATCGAAATTCTTTTAGCTCTTTCAGCAAGCCAGGTTCATACTTATTGTTAATGAATGATGGAATGAGGATAAAATCATTACTATTTTTTCTAAATAGGTTTAGACCTGAATGTGTAGCTACCCAAACATTGCCATTTTTATCATTAACTATTGAATGAATAAAATCGTTTTCTAATGTATTAGAGCTATAGAATTTGTGTCTATAATTATTCTTTCTACCGCTCTTCAGATTGTATGAATAAAGTCCTTGATTAGCAGTTCCAATCCATAAAGTATTGTCATCGAATTCCACAACGGAACGTACATCGATTCCATTTAACTCAGAAAGCCATCTATATTTATCTGATGCCAAAGAGACTGAATTATCATCAGTGTTAAAAAAGTAAAGACCTTGAGCAGATCCTAACCATACATTGTTCCTCAATGAGGGACTATTAGCAAATGAGTATATTGCTTTACTACTATTTTCCTCAATTTCTGCAAAAATATTATATATCTCAAAGGGTTTCCTATCAAAGTCATATTTTAGTAAACCTCTTGTTGAGCCCAGCCATAATAGGCCGGAAGAATCGATAAAAAATCCCATATAAGCTATAGTTGAGGAAGCAATTAATTTTTCGAACTTGTTTTGCTTTGAATTATATAAGTACAACCCATTACGTCCAGTGCCTACCCAAATATTTTTGTTTTTATCCATTATTAAACCACTAACGGCATTATCCCAGAAAATACTTACTTGAGATTTCTTCTTAAATGGAGTAAGATCATATCCTATATCATTATTTAAATCAATTTTGTAAAGACCAGTTATCCCGGCTATCCATAAGTTATTGCTGCTATCCGCTACCATAGTAAAATATCTGGAAGTACCCAATCTTTCATTAAAATTCTCCTTAAGCGGAACTTGTACGAATAATTCTGCATCATAGTCGAATTTCAATAATCCAAATGACTGAGATATATTATATAAATCTCCATTTTTACTCTCAATTGTACATCCCCCCCAGTTAACATAATTTGCTACACTATTATCCGTCATCATTACATCAAATTTTTTAAATTCTTTAGTCCTTCTATCAAATTGGCGATTTCCATCTTGCGTGGCCACCCATAAGTTATTCCTACTATCTTCATAAATATTAGTCATATTATTTGCTGCATCTTGATTTGTATTAGAATATCTATATGTCGCAAACGATTTTTTTTCTCTGTTATATTTTGCTAGTCCCTCCACGGTGGATACCCAAATTGTTCCTTCCTTGTCTTCAAAGACATGAAAGAGATCATTACTAGGCAGACTTGTCGAATCTTCCGGATTATGTTTAAAAACAGTTATATTATAACCATCGTAAATGTTTAGCCCATCGTATGTTGCAATCCATAAGTAACCATACTGATCTTGTACAACACTTCTAATAAAATTATTCGAAAGACCATCTCTTATAGAAAGTGTTTCTGTTGTAATATTTGTTTGAGTTAAAACTAAGCTCGAGAACATTAATACTAACATGTATATGTTGAGTAATACATTCTTTGATCTATACATTTGAGAATCCTTTCTCTTGATTCATTTTTTATTTTACATTTATTGCCATCCGGCTTCCCGCCTAAGAAATGGCGGACAAGCGTTCAAACAATGAACTATGCCGAGATCAAAACTACTTAACCTTGATGACGACAAACGTCACAT
>JBDLIN010000461.1:0-2186 GCA_039714835.1 Bacteroidota bacterium
TATTTATTACTTTCATTCGATATTTGCTTTTTAGTTTTTAACATAAATTTTTATTTATTATATTTTTCAAATTCAATGCTGTATATTTTTTAACTATATTCTCCATCTCTTTCGTTTGATTATCAATACTTTCCAGCAAAGCTAATTGAGTTCTTGTCCGAACAAGATTGTGTTCCGTAAAATCAGTATTGTAATAGACATCATTCATTATATAGTCAGTTAAAAATCTTATTGCCTGTTCATAAACAATCACTTTTGCACCATAGACTAAATTGCTTATCTCAATTTCTGTTAACACATCAGCTAATTCTTCAAGATACCCTTTTACAAGTGCATTAAAAATATCTAAACGCATAATTACTTTGGATACATCTGGCTCATCCTCTTCTACCGGACTTGTTGATGTCCTTACCATATCACCAAAATCATACAGAACTGTTCCAGGCATAACTGTGTCAAGATCAATTACACATTGCCCTTCATTCGTCACTTTATTTAACATTACATTATTAATCTTTGTGTCATTATGAGTGATTCTAATCGGTAGTTCACTGTTGTTTATTAAATTAGTAATTTTATTTGATAATGATCTGTATGAATTAACTAAATCAATTTCTTTTTCTACACTATTAACTCTTCCAACCAGGTTCTCTTTAACTGCAACGTCAAATGATGCTAAACGACTTTCAAGGTTATGAAAATTCTGAATAGATTCTTTATAACTATTTATATCAGCATCAATTAATAACATTTGAAAATGTCCAAATGCTTTTGCTGCTTGGTATGCTTGCTCTGATGTCTCAACATGCTCAACGGTGTATGCATTTTTAATGAATACTACTAAGCACCAATAATCACCATTCCCATCGATATAAGAGTATTTGGAGTCCTTTGTTTCTATCAATTCCAATACCTGATTGGGAATATCCTTCTTTCCTTCTTTTCTTAGTTTCTGAGCAATATAATCAGTTGCATTCACTGTATTAGAAACTACAATCTGCGGATCTTTAAAGACATGATTATTAAGCCTTCGTAGGATGTACTCTTTAATTATATCCCCTTCTCTAAAGGAAACTAGCATTGTTTCATTTATATGCCCATTACCAAATGGTTTGGCATCAATAAAATATCCATCAATTTTAAAATGGTTAAGTATTTCATTAAAATTTTTATTTATCACATCCATAATTTTTCTGGATACCTTCCCTGATTAACTAGTTCTAAGATTTTTGCTCTTACAATTTCTTTGTCTTCCTTATAAGTAAGTCCAAACCATTGTTCATTTGTGTTTAGTACTTCTACATTAACTTGTTTTTGCTTGATTAGTTCATCTACTGCATAAGGGAGATAGAATTCTGTCTTTAAATTATCTTTATTATTTTGTACGAATATAGAAAAAAGTTTTTCTGTCATTGAGAATATTGTAGGTGTAAAGGCAAACATATTCATCGACACTATTTCTGAACCAGTTAAATTTTGCCAATTGCCATAATCATCTTTATAAACAGGATGATCATTTTCCTTTTTGATCTCAGTTCTCTCAATTACAGATGTCAGAAATTCATTTTCATCAATTGAGCAAACGCCTCTAGATACAGAACCATAATCAGACATTGTATTACTGAGTTTATATCCAATCAGCGCATAATTGGTATCTGAATTATTAATTGATTTTAGATGATCGTATGCAATTTTATATGATTCTGCACCGTAAAAATCATCAGCATTTATTACAACAAATGGATTTTTAATTACATCTGACGCGGTCAAAATAGCTTGACCTGTTCCCCACGGTTTTTCCCTATTGACATTAGTTTTAATATCAGTATTAGTTAAATCAACTTCTTGAAATACATAATCTGTTTCAATCGAACTTGGTAACTCATCAAGAATTACTTCCTTAAATTCTTCTTCAAAACTCTTTCTAATTACATAAACTATTTTACCAAAGCCAGCTCTTAATGCATCATATACTGAATAGTCAATTATTCTTTCTCCAGAAGGGCCAATTTTATCAATTTGTTTTAGGCTTTCATATCTTGAGCCTAAGCCTGCAGCTAATATTAATAAAGTTGGTTTATGTTTGTTTTTATCCATAAAACAAATGTAATCTATTTATCGTAATTTTTTAAAATTTATTATTGGTTTTTTACTATTAGGTTTTCTTGTAAACCATGAATCAATTT
>JBDLIN010000462.1:0-2157 GCA_039714835.1 Bacteroidota bacterium
CCTCTGGAGGACCTCAGTCCGTCAGCTGACGGATTCGGTATCAATCCTTTATAACGTTAGGTACATTTAGGATTTATGATGATTTAATTCACAATGAGTTGAAAATATGTTTTAATCAAAATATTCCAATTATTTATACTAATAATTAATTGCTTTTTTTAATCAGAAATATCTAATTCTATTCATCTTTCCTATTTCAGATTATGCACAATTGTGTATTCATTATTTCCATGTAATCTCCCTAAACACAACTTCCTCACTGATATTTTCATAAAGTTTGTTTATACTTTCTCCTTGTAAGTGGTGCTTAAAATAAGCGTTTAAATAATGTGTTAGAATTTTGGCTGCTTCTTTTTGTGATATTGAACCGAGTAATGGAGTGAATTTTAATAATGGAGAAACATAATTCATATCTGTAAAATTGTAATGTGCACTTTCTTTTACTGTACACTCGTGGAGTTGTTTTTCTGTATAATGTGCGAGAAAATCATTCGTCCCGCTTAGTCTTACTTCACTATCTCCAATTTTAATTTTGTCGCTGCTCATGAACAGAACAGGTGTGTTTAGTGAAATACTGGATTCTGAATCAAAATTAAAATATGGAACATCCAACGAAATACCACATTTTATGGCTGGAAGCTCTTTTTCCATAAGGAACTTCAACGTGGTTAATGCCCCTAAAGAGTGCCCGAACAACCCAATATTATTTTTATCTGCAATTTCAGTGAGTTTGAAGTTTTGTATGGAAATTTCATCAAGTGAGTTTATTAAATAAGATAAATCTATAATTCTTGTATCAAGCCAAGTTTTAATTTGCGGATATAACTTCAAATAATCTTTTCCAAGTTCAATACTTGCTTCTTTTGCTTTTTGCGGATTTGGATTTTTCAATGCTTCCGTATTGGCAGCAAATTTCGTATTAAACTCTTTATCCTCGGCTATGTTTTCCATGTTTTTTTTGAATTCTTCCAAATCTTTCATTTCGACAACAGTACTATCGGGGAAAATTGTTGCAACTGATTCATAAGGGAATGACATACTAATAACTAAAAATCCTTGCGATGCTAATTCCTCCATTGAAGTAAGATTTTGAGTTGCAAAAGAACCACCACCATGTGTAAATATTAAAATTGGATAAGGTGTTTCCGTTTGTAAAATCTGTGCATTTTGATATGATTGTGATGGTTCTTCACTGCCTCCAGGAAATCCATATAATTTACTCATTCCTTCTGAATAAGGCTTTTCCATTATCGGTAATCTTGTTTCTTCGCCAGTTGGTTTTGCCGGATACCACATTCGAACAACAAACTTTCGGTTTTGATTTTTTTCTGGTTCAGCCCACTCAGTTCTTGAAGAATCTTCAAATTCCAAAAGAGTTGTTCCTACTTTGTACTTTCCACTTGGTGTTGGATATGTGAGTGAACAGCTTGTAATTAGTACAGCTATTCCTAAAATTATTATTATTCCGATTATTATACTTATCATTTTGGGCATCTCTATTTATTTCCTTTGGGTATTAATTTTTTGAACCATTTTGAGGTGAAATTGTAGTAATCAATTCCAAAGTCTAAAGTGGCAAGCTGGAATTTTACCTTTTCTAAAGATTCTTCTGGTACTTCAATTTGAGAAAAATGTTCTTTTAATTGCTTGAGAGTTTTCTGAGTTTCGATCATACTATTTATGTAATCAAAAATTATTTTATTTCTGGAATCGTTATCGTTATCACCCATAAAAAACAAGCGGACGAGTGATTCTTCTTTTATTCGTCCGATACTTATTGGCTCTTTTATCCAATTGGAATAAACTTCACGTCCGGCTTTAGTAATTTTATAATATTTTTTAACTCTGCTGTTTTCTATGACTTCTTTGCAAACAACGTATTGCTGTTTCTCAAGTTTCTTTAATGCAGGATTTATGCTTCCGAAACTGTTTGAGTAAAAGTAGCTTATGGATTGCTCCATCGCTTTTTTTATGTCGTATGCAGTTAATTTTTTCGTTTGTAAAAAACCTAAAATAATATTGTCTAGCACATTGCCTCCTATAGATATATATCGAAACGATACAAATATATAAAATGATATTAAAGAATGCAAAGACGATTAAGGATTTTTAGAATTTATTCTATGAATTGGTTTGATATTGTTTTGAAGTACCTAA
>JBDLIN010000463.1:0-2155 GCA_039714835.1 Bacteroidota bacterium
CTTCTTCCTCTTTTTTCTTCATGTTATTTATGGTTCTGATCATCATGAATATAACAAACGCAATAACAATGAAATCTAATAAAACCCCAAGGAAAACACCATAGTTTATTGTTACTGCAGCACTTTCTTCTGTTGCTTCCTTGAGTACAATTACAAGTTGAGTAAAATCTACACCGCCCAATAGAATTCCTATTGGAGGCATAACAATATCTTTGACAAAAGAGGCAACTATTTTGCCGAAGGCACCGCCGATAATTACAGCAACAGCCAGATCAACAACGTTCCCTTTCATTGCAAATTCTCTGAATTCTTTTAACATATTTATCTCCCTTTTTTAATGTGGTTGTCAAATATAAGAAAGTGAAAATTTTAATCAAAACTTAAATAATTTAAGTCACTTTTTATTCTGACAAAATGTATTTTATTTTTTATATTATGAACCAAATTACGTGAACCTCATATCATAAAATAATTTATGAAACAAAAAATCATAAAAACATTTCTTTTCTTATTAGCATGCTCAGTATTATTATCCCAGAATATAATTGAAAATGACTCACTTAAGAATAATACAAACGAACAAAAGTTAACCTCAAATATTGATTCAACAGGCCAATTATCTAAAGGCTATCCAGTAATCTCTGCTAATGATACCCTTTTTTATATCTATACAGGAGTTCTTAATTATACACCTCATCAAAGATCACAGATCGTTTCGGAAAAGATCGATTTTCTAAAAAGTGAATATGATATAAGAAAAGATTCTTTAAAAGTTGCTAAGTCACAGAAATTTATTGATATATTCTTTAGAGACCAAGTTGTTCTCAGAGTAACTGATGAGGAAGCAATAGCTCAAGGAAAAAGTAAAGAGGTCTTAGCAGATAATGTTGTCGAAATAATAGACACAAAAATTCTTATTTATAAAGAAGAAAGAACTCTTATTGAGATTCTAAAACAGACAGGAATTTCAATAGGTGTTTTACTTGTATTACTTCTTTTAATTCGTTCCAATAATAGATTATTCAGAAAAATAATCAACAAGAAGTTACTTCTTTTTACAGATACAGTTTTACCGAAAATTAAATTAAAATCTTATGAAATTGTCGAACCAAAAATACTAAAGAGAATGGTACTTGCTGGCTCTACTCTAACTCAATATTTTATTAATTTAGTTCTTTTATATATTGCATTACCGATAATCTTCAGCATATTTCCAGACACAGAAAATCTATCGGATCAATTGATAGAACTAGTTGTCACTCCGCTTAAAACAATGTTTTATTCCTTTGTAGAATTTATCCCTGACTTAATTACCATAGTAATTGTGGTTTTAATAACTCATTATAGTATAAAGTTTATTAGTTACATAATGGAAAGTATTGCAGATGAAAAAATTAAAATACCCGGCTTTTATCCGGATTGGGCTACAACTACATTTAATTTGATCAGAATATTTGCATGGATTTTCGCATTTGTAATCATTTTCCCACATTTACCAGGATCAAGTTCTGATGCGTTTCAGGGAGTAACAGTATTCATTGGATTGATAGTATCTCTTGGATCAACTTCAATAATTGGAAATCTTGTAGCTGGTGTTGTAATAACATACATGCGCCCTTTCTTGATTGGGGATATGATAAAAGTAGGTAATCAACTTGGAAGTGTTGTTCAAAAAACTACTTTTGCTATTAAAATTAGAACTTCGAAAAAAGAATTAATTACAATTCCGAATTCAACAATTTTGACTTCTGATATTGTAAATCTGAGTGCATCAAATACAAAAAGCGGAATTATTTTGTATTCAACAATTACTATTGGTTACGATGTTCCATGGCGGCAAGTCCATGAATTACTAATTGAAGCTGCAAAAAAAACTGGTAATACTATGGAGCAGCCTGAACCTTTTGTTCTGCAAACAAGTTTGGATGATTTTTATATCTCCTATCAAATTAATCTTTATACAGATAAACCAATCCTCCAAGCCAAAATATATTCTGAACTTCATCAAAATATTCAAGACGATTTTAATGAAGCTGGCATTGAAATCATGTCGCCACATTATTCAGCAGCTAGAGATGGCAACCAATCCACAATACCTGAAGAGAATCTTCCGAAAGATTATGAACCGCCATTTTTTAGATTCTTATTTAAAAAT
>JBDLIN010000464.1:0-2154 GCA_039714835.1 Bacteroidota bacterium
CTGATATAAAAAAATAATTAACGCTAAAATAACTAATATATCAGCACCTCTATATGAATTCCCTTCAATTACTATATCCATTATTGTTAGATAGGTAAACAACAAAGCAGGAACTATATAAAACGAGCGAATTAATATCTTCTTTAAATTTATATTCATTATTCTTCTTCACATTGAACAATTAAAAAGCAAATTAAAGCTTTGCTGGACTTTGCTAATTGTAAAAATTTTCAAGCTTGCACCTAACCTGCAAATGAGCTTATTTTTTTTGCTGTTTTTATTCTTTACAGATTATTGACTCAGCATATCTTGCAGATGCTTCTACAGCTTCTTTAGGTACATTATTTCTTAAAAACTCGATGCCTTCAACAACTTTATTCATCAAAGAGAAATTATCATTGTAAGAAAGTTCCTTTAAACTCTCAGTACTTGAATATGTTTCTGAAATAGGGATGAATAGCATTTTGTTCTTACAGGAAAAATCTATAGTCGATAAATCAATTTCTTGTGTTGTATGGTTTGAAGAAGATTTGTAATATACTCTTAGATTTTTTATGTCATAAACTATACTCCACTGAGTACTATTTGATTGAGAAACACTGTCTAAAATTAGATAAGAGTAATCAATTAGGTCTACTGATTCAGGAGTATTCTTAATCAATTCAATAGTTTTCATAAATCTGTCATTGGAACTATTTGTCCAAACTTTATCATTTTTCTGTCTTTTTATATCTTGATTGTTTTTATATGATATCAAATCTTGATATGTATTATTAGTTAAAACTTTAAATGGGAGATTATCTTTTTGATGAATAAGCATTTTACCATCTATATATTCAACAGTTGCAGAATTTCCATTCGCATCTGATATTAGAAAGTGTAAAGAGGATGTTGCAAATATGGATATTCTAATCATTGAATCGCTATCAATAACTTCTTGAACTGACGCTGAGTTATCCAGCTGATACTGGATCCATTGTAACTCACTCATTCCGTAGCGTTCGTCTAATTTGGGGTAATGAGCTTCCTGAAGCCACATCTGTTCAATAACTAATCCTTTTTCATTGATGCCTCCATATGGAAACTCTCTCCCTGCCTGATTAAAAGTGATGCTACCATATTTCGAAGTCCATGTCAGTGGAGTTTCCGGAGGTCTTATAAATGAGTTTTTTTGCATATTCTTATAATTAATTTGAATATGTCCTAATCCAATGGGAAAGTCAAAATTTCTTCCAAATGCTATATTCCCTTTATTATCATTTATTACAAAAGTTGTACATCCATTACTATAATTGAATATGTTCAGCGATAATAAGAATGTAATAAGGATTTTATTTTTCATTTTAGTTAGTTCTTGAGTGGCACGCAACGGTTTTGATAAGAATAGAACCCGACTGCGCAACTCGATTTTTTCAAGTTACCACTAAATTTTATGCGGGCTACAATGTTCATGTTTTATACTGTTTCGTCTATAATTTTTATTTGTTTTTTTGCAAAGTTCATCCTAAAAAAAGTCCACATTCAGGACATTCATTATTATTTTCAGACAGTTTATGATTGCAAGCAGGACATGTTGAATAAATATTTTTTTTCAAACTTCTATTATCTATATTTTTTTCATGTGTTACATTTTGATTTAACCTATCTATTTTAAATGTTTCAAATTCTTTAATGTCTTTATTCATTTCAATCTCAAATATTTCTAAATATTCCTTTTTCTTTTTCTCGTATTCCATATTTGAAATTAATTTTTTAGAGTACTTTTTATCAAGCTTATTTAACTCTAAAGAATATTTATTACTGTATTTATAATAAATCTGCATCTTATCGGAGTCTATTTGAATAGTTTTTTTCTTCCCTAGAACAATCATTGAAAGTGGAGATAAAAAAACTGAAATTAATACCCAAAGTATTACGCTTTTGTCAGACCAATATGCTATAATCCCACTTCTTACTGTAAAATATAGTGCTACTGGGATATATATGACTTGAATTATACCAACAGATGTTGTTAATAGATTAGAAAGAGAAACTTCACTATATGCATATAATATAAAAAAGTTCATTATTAATAGTGAAATTCCTATATATATTATATCTGAATTGTTTTTAGGCTTTAATTGATAAGTTTTCATGGTTTTTGAGAATTATTTA
>JBDLIN010000465.1:0-2153 GCA_039714835.1 Bacteroidota bacterium
ATTTCAAATCAACCCAATTATCTGGAACTCAATAACCTTTATAAAATAAAGACTACATAAACACAATTAAATAAACCATTTCTTCAAACTAATTCTTGTTTTTTAAGAACAACTTGGTCATTAAATATGATGGTAAATCACATGTTGTTAAAGTTTTAAACTGATGAGGGTCAGCATTTTTATTGATCAACATCATTGTTTTTCTCAGAATGATAATTTAAATTCAGACTGAATTTTTTTGTTATTGCGAAAAGCGGAATAAATTATTTTTTATTTACAGCTTTTTTGAAAAAGTTAGAGGTACATAGCATTGTGCTTAATGTAAATGTGTGAAATATTAATACATTACTTAGTGCTGTAGATGTTGTGTCCAAAAACAGGTCAACCTAATTTTAAATCTTAATGATCATGATAAGAAAAATAACAATTTTAATAGCATTGATTTTATTTACGACAAGTAATTATGCTCAGGTACGTGAGTATAAAAGATATTTGGAACCCAATAGTTTTTCTTTTACAAAAAAGTTTGGGAAAGTCGAAAAAGGTATGAAACAAAATATATTTTTGAGGAAAATGGCTTTTCAAAAGCGAGAAGATAACCTGAAAACATCGCTGGCCAACAAATATACCTTAGATAGTATAGTTTTACATGAACCGGTTGAGCCAGGCGAGTGGGGGAATAAATATAAAGAAGTATATACATATGATGCCAATGGGAATATGGATCAATATATAAGTTATTTTTGGGATTATGACATTATTCAATGGTCTGCTATATATAAAGCAGAATACACGTATGATAGTAGTGAAAATTTGCTGCAGATTGTTGAATTTGGTAGGGATTGGGATGAAAACCAGTGGTATGAAGAATTTAAAGAAGAATATTCTTATGATGATAATGGAAATATGATTCTAAGTGTTACTTATTATTATGATCTGGATATCAGTCAGTGGATGAAACTGTATAAAGAAGAATACACTTACGATATTAGTGGAAATATGATTCAAAGTATATTTTATGACTGGGACTATACATACTGGGATGCAGATTATAAAGATGTATACACATATAATGCTAACGGAGCAATTATACAAATTATTAATTATAATTGGGATTTTACTCTAAGCCAGTGGGTTGAAGAATATAAATGGGAATACACTTATGATGCAAGCGAAAATATGATTTTAGAAACTGAATATGTTTGGAATGAAACAGCAAGCCAGTGGAATGAAAATTACAAGTGGGAATATGCCTTTGATACTAACGGAAAAATTATTTTAGAAACTGAATATATCTGGAACGAATCAACTAGTCAGTGGGATGAGGGTAATAAATGGGAGTATTCCTATGATACAAATAGGAATATAATATTGGAAATTGAATATTTATGGAATAACGAAACAAGTCAGTGGAATGAAGAATATAAATTTAATTATACTTATGATTATTCATATTCGATTTCTGATCTGATTCTTCCTTTTTTTTATAATTTCTTCTATGAATATGTTAATAATATGTTGACAGAATTTACGGTTTTACAATGGAATACTAATACGAATGAATGGGAAAATAGTGAAAAAACAGTTTTATATTTTTCAGAACAAACAAATCTGTCTGTTTCAGAGGTTGGTAAAGAAGATATGAAAGTTTATCCCAACCCTTTTGCCGAAAATGTACGTTTTAGTATTCCCGGAAACGATACCCAAATTACCTTTAAACTATTCGATGTGCAAGGAAGAAAGCTAATATCCAGAGTAATTAACAATAATGAAAACGTAAACTTAGAAAGTCTGGAAGGAGGTATGTATTTTTATAATTTAACAGTTGAAGGAAAGAGATTGAAAGGTAAATTAATAAAGAAATAGATATCAAACCCTTAATTTACTGAATAGTTGATTTTAAGTTTTTTACTTAGCTCCTAGTGAGGAGTATGAGATGAGTTCCTGATATGAATTGGTGTGAAAAGTCAATTAGTATTGGGAACTTATTAATACCTGAAACTTCTAATCTCAAATCTTAAGTTTTTCCAATGCTCCAATAACTCGATAACATTTAACCTGTTAACTAAATAACGATCAATAATTTTAAAAGCTCATAAATAATTGTATTTTTACAGCGAGAAAAAAATCAAAAAGATTTAATGGGAAAAGTT
>JBDLIN010000466.1:0-2146 GCA_039714835.1 Bacteroidota bacterium
CTGTTTTCAACAATTTTAGTATCTTCTCCTGTGATTATCCCAACGGGAATATTTAGTTTATGACAAAACAAAACACCTGCACTATCTGATGTGTTAAATTTTTTTAATTCATTTCCGGTTTGATCATAATACATCCCTCCATCAGTCCATACCCCGTCAATATCTGTTAGTACTAGTTTGGGTAAATTATTATTTGACATAACTTGAATAGATTATTTCGTTTTTATTTACTTCATTATTCACTACTTTACCTAATAGTAAAGATCTGTCACTCCATTTAAGACCGTCACCAGGACTTAGCATATGTAAATCTTTTTCAGTAATAATATGACCGACATTTAATTGTTTATTTGTAGCGATCGACCTTTCTAATTTATGCTTTGCTGAACTAACTGATCTTGAGATGAAAATGTCTTTTTTCCCCATTGATTGCTCAATATTTCTAATATCTCTTACCATTCTCCATACTCCATCTACACCTAATGAACCTATTTGATCTGTTCCTTTCATTCGACGGTCAAGTGTAATATGCTTTTCAATGATGTTAGACCCCATTGCAACAGCGGCTACAGGAACAGAAATTCCAATGGAATGATCCGAATAACCAATTACATAGTCAGAATAATTATCCTGTAAATATTTAATTGTGTTTAAGTTTATGTTCTCATAATGGGCAGGATACTCAGATAAGCAATGTAGAATTGCTATATTACTGTGATATTTCGATATTATTTCTAAGGCATCGTCTATTTCTTTTTTCTCACCCATTCCAGTTGATAATATTATTGGAATTTTTGTCTCAGCCATACATTCCAATAATGGAAGATTTGTCAAATCTCTAGATGCTACTTTAAGCCTGTCGGGTGTAAATAATTTTAATAATGAAAGAGCACCTTTAGCAGTTAAAGTTTCTACAAAATCAATTCCCTGAGATTTTGCATGCTTGTAAACTTCAAAATGCTCTTCATCTTTTAATTCTAGAAATTCTCTATGTTCCCCGTATGTTTTACCAAAAGAATGAGGAGAATCATAAGGCTTTTTCATAGCCGAATCAGTTAATTCTTCTTTTAAATCTCTTTTTGTAAGTTTTACAGCATCAATTGGTTTCAGTCTCCTATTAAACAACTCATCCTTTATTGGTCTTGCCACAACATCAACAATCAATTTTGCTATATCTACCGAACCATTATGATTTTGACCAATTTCACCAATTATATAAGTACTATTACTATTTTTCATTCTTAGCTATTTCTTTTTTCATTAATCTTTTCAAATCTACATGATTGTTTACATATGAAACAATATCGTTAAAATCTATTTCTTGATTATTTTTATATAAGTCGTTATATATCTTCTGTTGAATTTTGAAATCATTAGAAGTATCAAGCGTTAGCCTTATGTCATTTAATTCATTAAAAATATTATCAGTTTCGAGTAACTTGATATTGAAAATTTTAGGATTTCCTGAATGGATATAATTTGTAACATGTTCATAGTATAAAGAGTCATCAGTCAATTTTGCAATTTTCTTAAGTGCATCAACAGATACTGCTTCTCCCCATAATCCAAAATGACTCAATATTGAGGGTTTTCCATGAATGTTAAAGGATACATAATCAAGATTATCATTATTCTCAATTTCATTTTTCAACTGACTTATACTGTTTGTTAGAAAAAATGGATTGTCAGCACATATTCTAATTACATTATCGTAATTATTTTCATCTGAGATATTTAAAAACCTACTCAAAACATTATTCACACTTCCCCTAAAAGTTTTAACTCCATACTTCAATGCAATTTTTTCAAGTACATTATCATCCTCGGAAATTGTAGTAGCTAATATAATTTCAAAAGGATCATGAATATTGGTTATTTTTTCTAGTAGAAGTTCAAATACACCCTTTTCTTTATAGAAAGGAATAATCATTTTGTTTGGCAATCTTTTTGAACCGGTTCTTGCTTGAATAATTATTCCTGTTTTTCCCATTTCATTACACATTTAGTTAATCTTACCTTCATATCTTCCATCAAATATTACTAATGATCAAGACAGGAAACAAATTTAATTCCCTTTAAGTTCATAAGCAACCAACAATCTATTAGCCTCCTTCAAACTCAAAACCAATAACACCAATAAAAACCC
>JBDLIN010000467.1:0-2134 GCA_039714835.1 Bacteroidota bacterium
GCATTGATCAACGAATCAGCACCTCTAACAGCATCACCACCGGTAAATACATTTTTAATTTGTGTTTCCAATGTTGATTTATCAATCATCAATTTTTGACCAGGGAAAAAATCAAGTTTTGTATCCTGTCCTATTGCAGTAATGATTGAGTCAAATTCTAAATCAAATTCACTATCTTCAATTTTTACAGGATGTCTCCTTCCAGAAGAATCGATTTCCCCTAATTCCATTCTACTGCATTTGAGATTTAATTGATTATCTACTTCTGAAATTTTTTCTGGCGAAGTTAGTTCAACAATCTCAATACCTTCTTCTATCATCACATCTATCTCTTCCCTACCGCATGGCATTTCCTTCTTTGTCCGTCTATATAGGACTTTTACTTTCCCGCGCTCTCCAGCTAGTCTTTTGGCTGTTCGTGCAGCATCAACTGCTGAAAGTCCACCGCCGATAATTGCAACATTTTTTCCAAGATCAATATTCTTTCCCTTTAGTACATCTGCAAGAAATGTAAGCTGATCATATACTCCCGGTATTGTTTCTCCTTCAATATTAAGTCTCTTTCCACTTTGCGCACCAACAGCAATAAAAATATAATTAAAACCATCATGTAATGAGTTGAACCGATCAGCATCCATTTTTGTATTATAATGAAATTTCACTCCTAGTGACTTAATATTCGCAATATCCTGCTTAATTCTATTTTCATCAATTCTAAAGATGGGGATAGCATCTGCAGCCATTCCGCCGGCAAAGCTTTTGGTTTCATAAAGATGAACCTCTACTCCTTCAAGTGCAAGGAAATATGCCGCAGATAATCCGGCTGGACCAGCACCGATCACAGCTGCTTTAACTCCGTGCAATGGTTTTGTCTGTAGCTTAAAATTTTGAGATTCTTTTTCAGCTATGAATCTTTTAATTTCTCGAATTAGAAGTGGTGAATCATAATTTATTCGAGTGCATTTGGCCTGACAGAGATGATCACAAACCATCCCAGTAATATTCGGTAAAGGATTCGTCTTCTCTATTACCTTAAAAGCTTCAGTAAAATTTCCCTTTGATGTATGGTACATATACTCCGGAACATCTTGACTTATAGCGCATGTTTCTATACATGGTGCATGAATACAATCGTAAGCAGTTAAAGAACGGTTTGTTTTTATACTTTCATATTTAAATGTTTCTTTCTTATAACGTGGATCTAATAAAACTTGATCAGCATATTTTTCAATATTAACAATTGAAGCATCATTAATATTTGACTGTGAATATTTATTCAATACTAACTGCTCAATATCTTTCGATTGACTATCTTTAAATGCTTTTCTTAACTCTGTTATATACTGAGCTAATCGAGTATAACCACCCGGTTTAAGCAAATCGCTACAGACAGTTATTGGTTTAATATTACATGCTAATGTATCTGCCACATTGAAAGCATCAACTCCAGCGGAAAAAGAGACATCAAGTTTCCCGTTAAATTCCTTTTGCAGCTTAGCAGCTAGATTAATCGAAATTGGATGAAGCGCACGTCCACTCATGTAAACCATATTTTCTTTCTGAGGAAGAAGATCAGTTGAGTTAATCGATTCAAGAGTGTTAGTAAGTTTTAAACCAAACTCGACATCATATTTATTAGCTAAATCTGTTAATCGTTCTATCATCTTAACAGCATCATCCCATTTAAGATCATGTTCAAAAGCTTCATTCGGTACTACAGTTTCATAGACAAGTTTTGTATTCAAGATCTCGTGTAACTTTTCCTTACCTAATAAAGTTGGATTTAATTTAACTGCTGTATGAAATTTCCGTTCAGTAATTAAATATTCAACGATGTTTTCAATTTCTTCAGGCGGACAGCCATGCATAGTTGAAAGTGTAATATTATCTGATAGTTTAGTAGGAATTTTTATTTCATTGATATGTGGATAGATACTTGAGATTTGTTCAATTTTTAAATTTAATTCTTCCGAGCAGTCGTTCATTTTATCAAAAAACCATTGAACGTTTGGCTTTTTAATCCCTTCCAAATTATAACCAACAGAAAGATTGAAAATAAATCCTGCTTCATCATTCTGCCAGCCGAATTTATCCTTAAGGATATGAATCACTATCCATGCGTTTAGATATTCAT
>JBDLIN010000468.1:0-2132 GCA_039714835.1 Bacteroidota bacterium
TAAAGTTGAGGTTCCTCTAAAAGACGGTATGAAAAACGGTATTTATAAAGCCTACTATAAAAATGGTGAGTTGTATTTCAAAGGTCGTTTTAAAGATGACAAACGAGTAGGGAAGTGGAAGAAATATGATATGGAAGGGAAGAAAATTCTGACGGTTAACTATTAATCGGTTGTATAAAGATTACACAATGTCTTCGAAAAAGACAAAACTAAAACTGAAACGACGTATTTCCCACGAAAGCGGGAATCTCATCGAGTTATCCCGAATTTTGAAAGATTCCCACTTTCGCGGGAAATTTGCACACTTATATATCTATGACTGCTAATAACCCTGCTATCGCAATTTTGTCTTTTTGGGAGTACGAGTTACAAAACAGCTTAATTAATCATCAATTTTTTAGTCTGTGTTTTTTTATCAGATTGCAAAGTGTAATAGTAGATTCCACTTGTCATATTAAACTTTTCTAAAGAAATTGTAATAACATGCTTTCCATAATCAAAGCTTTCACCACTTAGTATACTAGCAACCAGATTACCACTGATATCATAGATTTTTAATGATATGTTAGTTGTTTCATGAAGTTTAAAAGATACATAGGTTTCCTCGGTAGAGGGGTTTGGATAGATGCTGAAATCCACGCTTAGGTCAATGTCATCGACTCCTAAGAAAAGGGATTCTTCATCGATCAATGCAGTCCAGGCTTTTAATTGACCGCTATTTAGACTTACCCAAATAGGTCTGATAACTCCATCGTGAGCTGAAATGTTGGTATAGTCCCCAAAAAAAGTACCTGAATTTGGTAAAAATGGAGTTTCACTAATTTTTAGATTAGTAAATGTTTCACCTCCATCGGTAGAATAAGCTAAATAAACATCGGTCAATGAGTTACTATAATCACGTCTGTCGTAAAAAACTGTATATAAAAAGCCAGTGGTTTGGTCAATTGCCATCCAAGTAAAGAACTGGTGTTTTCCAGGAGGATCGTCATTTACTCTTTTCAGATCACTCCATGTGTCGCCACCATCAGTTGATTTTTTAAACCAAATATCGGTGTCATTGCTTCCGTTTCGTTGATCGCTCCAGTTTACATAAATATTTCCATGATGCGGACCACCACTTAGATCACAAAGCGTAATAGGAAATCCGTTAGCACGCATAATATCAGGGATGCCATAATCCCAGCCTGTGGGTTGTGTATCTACTAAAATAGGGTCTGCTAACCAAGTGTCGCCATAATCTATTGAACGGTTAAAACGTATGCCGGCAGGACCACTCCAAGCAGTATATATTTCTCCATTTGGACCCACAGCAGGTACAGCTCCTTCTGTTGTATTATCTGCATCTATACAGTCACCATCTATTTTATTTATTTTAAGAGCTGTAGACCAAGTATCTCCTGAATCGGTTGATTTACTAAACAAAATTCGGCTTTTATGACTGGGACTACTACTTCCGTATTGGTCAAACTCTGTCCAAGTTACATAAATGTTTCCATTGTTTCTGTCGATAATTGGCCATTCCTTATCTTGTGCTTTTGTGCCATTTAAGCCCATGTATGTGCCGTCATTCCACGTATTGCCATTGTCTGTAGATTTTTGACAGACAATCCGGTCAATCCAATTTCCTGGATATGGAGGATTAGATAGATGGAAAAAATACATATTACCATCATTATCAAACATCAGAGCCGGGTCACCCCAAACACCGTAAGAAGCTGAACTAAGTGTATTTATGCTCCAGGTTTCCCCACCATCATTGCTGACATAATAATTATTGATATTAGTGGCGGCAAAAAGTGTATTGGTGTTATTTGGATCAATAACGATACTAGGTTCATTAGGACTGTTATATGAACTAATCATTACATTCGTAAACTGTGCATATCCAAAGTTAAAACTGAGGATACTTATCAAAATAGGAAGGAATATTTTCATTTTTATAATCTTTTAAGAATCCAATCTTGTAAAGCTACAAAATTTTGTGGAGCTACACCATGACCAACCGGATATTCATTATAAATATGTGATATGTTTTTGTTTTGAAGATACTCGGGTGTTTTTCTGGCCCATTCGACAGGAATTATGGGGTCAACACTTCCGTGAGAACAAAAGAAATCTAATTCTTTATATTT
>JBDLIN010000469.1:0-2121 GCA_039714835.1 Bacteroidota bacterium
TCTAACCCACATCATCTTACCGGCAATAAAATCGGTGGATAAACAATGTAAAGCTTTTGTTTTGGGTTGTAGATTAAAGAATTGCCCCGTTGCTTCTGCACTATGAAGCATGGCTTGTTTTGAAAGTAAAATTTCTTTTGGTTTTCCGGTTGAACCTGAAGTTTGAACAGTAATTACTTCATTATCATCAAACAGTAATTTCAAGAACTGATAGGATACTAAATCTTTTCTCTCTACTTCAGACAAAAAATCTAAAGCTTCAGTATATAACCTATTTTGGTATTTAAAATCAGGATGAATCTTTATTACAGGCAAATTCGTTTGTTTTGATACCCAAAACTACAAAAACTTAATCAACTATAAACTTCATTCCTGCGGTTACTATATCAGCATTCAAACCTGTAGTTCTATCGTAATGACTATAACGAACATCTATTGACTTTAAGGCTATTTTCCAAAGTTTCAATTTTGAAAGAAGATCAATATACTTCAATGCAATGCCATATTGATTTGATTGAAACTGTGATAAGTCATAATCAGATGTATAATACGTTTCTGTGGAAACATGAGTATTAAACGGTGCAAAATATCTGGCTTCATTTTGCGTATAATATCGATAATTTGGGTATAGTGTAAACCCTTTTCCAATCTTAACAGGTATTTCTATTGAATATGTATGAGCTACTATACCCCAATCATCCCAATAGTAACGATAGTAATTTCTCAGTGTTAAAAACTCATTGATATAATAATGCAATCTAATTCCTATAGGAATTTTTAGTCGTGTGTTTGGTAATCGTTCTATATCATCCGCCAACATAAAGTAATCCTTGTTTTGTGGCTTATCATAGGGTATTTGTTCCTGAAAATAACTAGCTGAATTTCCAATGTAGAAGTTTTCTGTATCTGAAAAATAAATTCGATGATAAGGTGTCGATAGTAAACCTTGTTGATGAACTACATCAAAAAACACAGAAGTTTGCAACTTTTTAGAAAGTATTTGTGAAAAACTAAATGACGCCGAATAAGAATTTCGTTCTGTTTGATCAATTGTGTTAAATTTGTTAGGATTATAGGACAAGTTTGGATTATTTACATCTTCATGCCAAATTGTAGCATCTTCAAAAAAACCATCATTTAAATCACCTTCAACCTCCACAAAAGTTTTAAGCTCAGTAGGGTATTCAGGTCGCCATTGATCTAAATACACATTGGCTTTGAGACCGATTTCTGTGTTTTTTTGATTAAATAATTTACTAAATCCTGCTCCAAATCCAAAAGAAGTATAATCATACTCCGTACTAAAAGATCCATGTGCCGACCAGGTATTGTTTCTATTGTCACTTGAGTGTTCGTAATTCACCGAAAAAGTTCCTAATACATCTTCTTTAGATGCACCACTTGATGCATACCAAGGAGTTCCTGTTATTATATCTTGAGCAACAATACCTTTATCATCATCCTCTTCGTCTTCTTCATCTTCCTCATCTTCACCATTTGACGCTCCTGAAACAAATGGGTTTAAATTGCTGGAAGATGCCGAACTATATGCTGATAAACCCGCATCAATAGTTAGGACATCATCAGCATTAAGAGGTAGCGTTAAGACAATTGTAGGTGTTCCGTTTTTAAGTTTTTCGGTTCCAATACCGCCACCTACAGACGAGTTTGAACCATCTTGTGTGTAATAGCTCATCAACAAATCAACTTCTGTTTTTTCAAGAACACTCTTTTTAAACTCTTGATTATCTTGTGCTGATAGACTTACTGATAATACTAGTATACTTATTAATAAATAATATCTCATTTGTTTATTTTCTAATTACACCCACAGCCACCGCCACTTTTACCTCCGTTGGCACCTGCTGCCGCTTCTCTATATACTTGAAAATTGGTCTCAAAACGCTTCATTTTAGATGCTGATAATGCCATGTCGGGGTCATTTATATATACTTTCTGATATTCTTTTACCACAGTACATGAATTGAAAAGTAATAAAACACCTATAAAAAGGAATATTTTTTTCATTTTAGATTTGTTTTAAATTCTAAGGTTTTTGTTTTATGGAATTTATTAACATCATCAACTATAATCACTTCAATTCCATCTATTTGCTCAATA
>JBDLIN010000470.1:0-2119 GCA_039714835.1 Bacteroidota bacterium
CCATTCAACATCATCATTTTCAATACTTAAAGTTGTTACTGGAATATTATAATTATCTCTCAATTCTTTGAAATTGTTTATATCTAGTTTTGGAGTAATTCTTTGTCCGCTACGGTTTATCTTAAATCTATTTTTACCAACTTTTATAGGACCACCTTTCGAAGTACCAGCCGCAAGCACAATAATCTGATTATTTGTAGAGTCTTTTATTTCATTAAACTTGTTGAAAGCTTTTTTCTCTATACTATCTGTTATTAGTAAAATCGTCCCGGGCACTTTTTCTTCTTTCAAAAACTCTTCAACTTTATTTAGTGCAGCTTCTGTGTTGCTGCCATCTACCGGCATTAGTGAAGTTGAAAGTGAATTAAGATACAATTCTATCAATCTCGTATCAGTAGTTAGAGGGAGTACCATAAACGCTTCTTTTGCATAGACAAAAAGAGATGATCTGGCTCCAGGTCTAAGTTTTAGTAACTCAACTATTTTTTGCTTCGCACGTTCAAGTCGGGTTGGACTAACGTCAATGGCATCTATACTTTCAGATAAGCTTAACACTACCGTAAGCGGAGCCTTGTCCTCAGTAAATGGTGGTAATTCACGTTTCCAAGTTGGACCGGCAAATGCAATAGTGCCAATAATCAAAACTGTAAGAATCATATGCATTGGCTCTAACTTCCATTTATCTTTTTCGCCAACGATAAGATGTTTCAGCAAATGAGGAGCAATTAGTTTTTTATATTTTTCCTCTGTGCTTTGATTCTTTTTAAACCTCCAATAAATTAAAAGGGCTAATGGAATTAGCAACAACCAATAAGGACGAAGAAAATGGAAATATTTTAATAACTCATCCATATTCCCTTACTCCGCACCATCTTGGACAAATTTATTATTTGAGACTCTCTTAATTGAGACAAATAACATCAACAAAAAATGATATAAGACAATAAGAAGAATAGCTAAACCCAATGGATAAAAATACAATGGATGTTTTGGGCGATAATTTTGTGTGTCGTAATTTTGCGGATTTAATTTATCCAGCTCACTATAAATTCCTTCCAATTCTTTTCTATTGTCACCTCTATATGATTTTCCCCCGGTAATACTAGCTATCTCTTTTATTGCCTCTAAATCTACTTTATTTTCGCCGCTTGCACTTGGATCTCCAATTCCAATTGTATGAATTACTATTCCATTCTGTTTTGCTATCTCGGCTGCTTTTAACGGAGGCATTTTGCTCCCTGTATCATTGCCATCAGTGAGCAGAATTAGTATTCGCTCTTCAACTTCACTTTGTTCAAACATTTTTATTCCAAGACCGATAGCATCTCCAATAACAGTTTGTGGTCCAGCCATTCCGATTTCGGCTTGCTTTAATAGAAGTCTATAAGTTTTAAAATCTAATGTAAATGGAATTTGTGGATAAGCTCCACCACCAAAGAGGATTAAACCAAGCCTGTCACCTTCCCTTTTTGTTATAAAATCATCAAGGACTTCCTTAACTACTGTTAATCTATCTACACGCTGGTTTAATGAATCGGTATAATCTCTTGCCTCCATTGATTGCGAAATATCTACAGCGAGGAGCAAATCGCGAGCCGATTCAATTTTAATTATTGGATCATCAACCCATTGTGGTTTTGCAATTGCGGCAACCAGAAGCACCCAAACAATTGGAGCTAGTAATCTTTGCATCCAATTTAGTTTAAGTATAACTGCTCCTTCAGAAGGTTTTAACTTTGCCGCAGAGGAGATTTCTTCAAAAAAAGGGATGCGAATCGATTCTTGTATATCCTTATACGGAGGAATTACAAACCAAATAATTATTGGTAATGGAATAAGAAGAAACATCCATATGTATTCAAATTCAAGCATTATGTTTTCTTATCCAATTTTCAATCAGATTAAAAAGACTATCTATTTCATTTTGAGAATACTTGTCTATTCTATCAGGTTCTGAATATGAAAGGTCAGCTAAAATCCTTCCCATTTCCGGATTAAATTCATTTTCACCAAAAGTACTATTTAAGTAATTCCACCAGTTCTCACCAGTGAGTGAGGCAACTTCCTTTCTATCATTTAGAATTAGAGCGATGCGTTTAACCAAAGTCTGAAGTTCGAT
>JBDLIN010000471.1:0-2117 GCA_039714835.1 Bacteroidota bacterium
TCTTTCATCACATCTCCTTTTCCATCCTGCCATGCACTTGATGCAACTGAATGTTTTGTATAACGTGTCTGCCACAAACAGAATCCATCGTGATGTTTTGCTGTGAGAATAACCATTTTCATTCCCGCTGCTTTTATTGCTTTGCACCACTGGTCTGTATCCATTCTTTTGGGATTAAAAATCTTTGGATCTTCAAAACCGGTTCCCCATTCTCTTCCAGTAAACGTATTCACACCAAAATGAATAAATGCTGTAAACTCATTTTGCTGCCATTCAAATTGACGTTGATGAGGTTTGACTGAAACGGCTTTTTCAATCAGCAGACTTTTTGACCCGTTGATTTTTTCTTTATTTGTATCCGAACAACCAATTTGGGATACAATGAATATAATTAAAACAACTATCAATTTTGTTTTCATTATTATAACAATCATGAAAGAATTAGTGGAAATATAAATTAAAGATTAATTTCAACAATCTCATTTTCAACATTCGAAATTGATGCAACTTGCTTCAATATTTTCATTTTATCAGTTTCAAGTTCACCAACTTTAATTGTATAAGTCCCAGACTCAAACACTTTTGGAGCAAACGTATTTCCCTTAATTCTTAGTGTGTAGATTATTTCACTTGTCGCTTCATTTATGATTTGAACTACTGGATCTTTCATACCATTAATTTTTAAAGTCGGTAAATATGCAGTCGCTTTTCTTTCATAGTTTTCATTTTGATTGATGATTATTGGCCATCCTGGATATTGCTCATCTTTATTCGGATCTGATAAACGGGGCCAGCATTCTATTGTGATATCTCTATTCTCTCTATTAAATTTCACAATTCCATAACCAGTTGCTCTATCGTAAAGTTTTGCAGGCTTTTTCCCAGTATATATTGGATTTGAAACAGCATACACATTCATTTTATTTCCAAATCCATCTTTAAACTCTCCCGTATATTTTGGAGAATTTTCTTGTCGATTTTCACCAGGAGTTTCTGGGAACCATCTCCTTGGCCAAACATTTGAAATTGAAGGGACACAAAAAGCATAACCAGCATCATTCCAATCATCAATTCCATACTGAATAGTGCTTCCAAGATGCTGATCACCAGCAATATGTAACGCAAATGCTTTTCGGATAGTTGAGATTGCATTATTTCTTGGTGTTTGAGGCCAACCGTTTGAATCCATATCTTTTACTGGAATATCATCCGGAGGATATTCCCCCTTATTAAATATTTTTAAACTTGGAACCACTCTATCGTGCCCTGACTTTTCCTTTGGTAGTGTTGCAACATTTGCAAAGATTGTTTGTGATAATACAACTTTCATCCAAGTATTCTCAGACCAATCAGTTGTCCAATTATCGAGAAACTCTAATTGCCTTTCCCCTAATAACACTGCACCGGGAACATCTCCCTCTTTTTCTGCGTCCCATTTTTTATTTTGCGCCCAGCCGTTATTGACTTTCGCCTTTGGCATTATAGGCTTTGGTGCAGATTTGAACTTTCTATCTTCAATTATTGCAAAACTAACACCGGCATAATTCATTGAAGTATAATAAACACCGATTCCCTGCTTAACTGGTGTTGGATTGTAAGGATCCGGAAGATGACTCGTTTGAGTTCGTTCAACCATTTTAACCCATTCAGCAGGCATTTTGTACCCTCCGGCATCTTGAGCTTCGTTTCCGTATGTCCCTTGCGGAACAGCTTTTCCTCCTTCACCCCAAATATTACCGTGATATACATCGTGATCATCTGGTATTGATATAGTTGGTCTATCACGCATTAAGTCTCTATATGCCCATCCATATAAATACCACTTACGTAAATAATCAATCGTTGATTTTTCTATTGGACTTCTCTGCACACCATATCCACCAACTCCTTCATATATTTGATCACCAGAAAAGAATAAAACATCCGGATCATGCTTTTTTACACCATTAAAAATATCATTATTTGGAAATCCTAGGTCATTATTGCCTGTAAAAGCAGCAACAACAACTTCCTTTTTCTCCCATGGTTCTTTTCTAATTGTTCCTTCGTAGTAATACTCTTTTAATTTATCGTTAGCGGAAACTAATTTGTAAACGAGTCTGTAAGGAATATCATTT
>JBDLIN010000472.1:0-2117 GCA_039714835.1 Bacteroidota bacterium
AAAAAGATGATAATAAATACAGAAAATGATCTAATTCGAAGAATATTAAATAACTTTGTTAAAACAACGAATATGGAAGTAAGAATAACCCAGGAGTTCCATAAAATTGATCAACATGAGGATTTCGAAATCGAAATAATCCATGAAGATCATATATGGCGCTATGATGTCATTGTTAAACAACTAATAAATGAAGCAACATTTGGATTAATACTAAATACTTTGCATGAGAGAACAAAAAAACTAATAGTAATAACAAATTACATTAATCCAAATGTTGCAAAGAAGATGAAACAGGCGGGCGTTCAATACATGGATGCTGCAGGGAACATGTATATGAAGGAATTACCGTTGTACATTGAAATAGCAGGAAAAAAGTTGGGAGATAGAATAGAAAGCAGGGCTGAAAGAAGATTATTCTATCCTGCAGGATTACAGGTTATATTTGGTTTATTATGTATTCCTGAATTACATAATGCAACATATAGAGAAATTGCAAAAATGACTGGGGCGGCTCTGGGAACCGTTGGATGGACATTTAAAGATCTGAGGGAAGCCGGATATTTAGTAGAGATCAAAAAGAGAAGAAGATTGGTACAAAGAGAGGATTTACTTAAAAAGTGGATAGAAAACTATCACGAAAGATTAAGGCCAAAGCAGTTGAGAGGTAAATATATAACAAATAATTTTGATTGGTGGAGAAATATAAATATCGCAGATTATGATGCGGACTGGGGTGGTGAAGTAGCAGCTGGACTGATGACAAACTATCTCATACCTGGTAATAAGACAATTTATGCGCAAGGAAATGGAATCAATAAACTAATACTGAAAGAAAGGATGGTAAAAGACCATAAAGGAGATATTGAATTACTTAATAAATTCTGGAACTTTCGTACACAAGATAAAAATAAATTCATTGTTCCTCCTATACTAGTCTATGCGGACTTAATTGGAACTGGTGATGAAAGGAATATTGAAACAGCAAGGTTAATATATGACAAAGAAATCGTACAACATTTCAGACAAACTTGATACAGTTAGAAAAGAAGTATTAATATTAATCAATCAGGCGGCCGAAGCAAGTAATTGTAAGTTCTTAGTAATAGGGGCTACTGCAAGAGACATAATTTTAAAGCACTGTTATAATGTTAAAGAGGATTTGAGAGCAACGATTGATCTTGATGTGGCAATTGCTGTACAAAATTGGGAATCATTTAATAAGATCAAAAATACTCTACTTGAAGATGATAAGTTTACTAAAGATATGTTAGAATATCGTATATATTATGAGGAATCAGTTCCTGTGGATTTGATCCCATTTGGGGGAATAGCAAACAAAGAGGGGAATATATTTTTCCAGTCAGAAAATACGAAGATGACTATCCTTGGATTTGAAGAAGCACTAAAAAATGCTAAAAATATAATAATAGCAGATGACCAAACAAAGATTCTTGTTGCCCATTTGGAGAATTTATTCGTTATGAAATTGATTTCTTGGGATGAAAAATATCCTGAGAGACGTAAAGATGCAACGGATATGTTTTTGATCTTAAAGTACTATCTTGAAGGAGATAATGAAGATAAATTGTACAATGAGTATTCAGACATCTTAGATGAAGATAATTTTGATTATGAATTAGCATCTGCAAGGGTCTTAGGAAGAGATATTGCAAGAACTGTAATGAAGGAAACACTGAATTGGATAGTGAGAATCTTAAAAAGAGAAATATCCCCAGACGATGAATTCAGACTCATTGGTGATTTAACAGCAATGATATCTGCTGAAAATCCCTCGGATATAGCCTTATCATATCTAGAAAGTGTTTATAAGGGCATTATAGAATCTTAGAAGTAATCTTGCATGATTCAGACGCCATGTTATTATTGAAGAAAACCTGGCTTTCTGAATAGTGGATTCATAATAAAATAGGTTCTAAATTCGCCTAATATGTGGAGCAATGAAAATCCCGATGATTTATCGGGATTTTTGGTTTTAAATATTATTTTGCTTTTTGCTTATCAGCTAAATGCATTTGATAAAAAATACTGCACATTTGTTTGACCTGCTCATTTTTATCAAAATCGATGGCTTTTTTAATTGCAAATATTCCTCT
>JBDLIN010000473.1:0-2085 GCA_039714835.1 Bacteroidota bacterium
ATGTCATCAGCTAATAATTGATCGACACTGTTATATGCATGAATAACTGTGGAGTGATCTCTTCCTCCAAAATGAAGCCCAATTGTTTTTAGTGATGATTTCGTAAGTTTCTTTGAAAGGAACATTGCGATCTGACGAGCAAGTACCACTTCTTTTTTTCTGTTCTTTTCACGCAGCTTATTTTCGTCAACTTCAAAGTAATCACAAACAATTTGAGTTATATAATCAATCGAGATGTTAACCTGTCTGCCAGTGGCTATTTCTTTCACTGTTTTTCTTGCATGCTCTATATTTATTTCTTGTGAGTTAAGAGAAGCGCCGGCAAGCAGTTTAATCAAGCACCCTTCAAGTTCACGAATATTTGATGTGATATTAAAAGCAATATACTCTATAATATCAGGAGAGATAAAAATACCGTAACTCTCTGCTTTGTTTTTTAATATCGCTATTCTTGTTTCAAAATCTGGTGCTTGAATATCTGCAGTTAAACCCCATTGAAATCTCGAAATTAGACGTTCACTTAATCCCTTTAAATCTTTTGGCGGTTTATCTGAAGAAAGAATAATCTGCTTGCCTGCTTGATGAAGTGTATTAAATAAATGAAAGAAATGATCTTGTGTTTTTTCTTTCCCGATCAGAAATTGGATATCATCAATTATAAGAACATCCATACTTCTATAAAAACTTGAAAATTCACTTATCTTGCCGCTTTGAATAGAATCAATAAATTCCACAGTAAACTGTTCGGTTGATAAGTATATTACTCTTTTTGAAGGATTTTTTTCAATGATTGTATTACCGATTGCTTGTATAAGGTGAGTTTTTCCCAATCCAACACCACCGTATATGAAAAATGGATTAAAGGAAGTATCACCGGAATTTTCAGAAATTGCAACTGCTGCCGCTCTAGCCAGTTGATTACCTTCCCCTTTAATAAAATTGCCAAATTTATATTTGGGTATCAGATAACTTTTAAAATCTGGTCTAATTTCAGGTTGAACTTTTACCACTGCAGGTTTTGGTTCTTCAACAACTTCATCCCCGATTTCTTCAGAAAACTCATTATTCTCCGAAATGATATATACAAGCTTTCCTTCTTCACCTAATACTTGATTCACCACCTTATTAATAATGGTATTGTAATGTTCATCAATCCATTCGATGAAAAAACTATTTGGCACTTGAATTTTTAATACATTCCCCGAATATGAAATAGGTTTTATTGGAATAAACCATGTATTATAAGTTATAGGGGGAACATTTTCTTTAATATTCGATAGGCATGACTTCCAAATTTCGTTTAATTCGATCATTTCAGCTTTGTCATTCAACGAGTCTTTCAATTTTAATTATCCACAATTAGCAAAATTTCAAAAATGCGTTTTTAACTAAAAACATGATTTAATAAATGACTGACTTAAAACTTACTAACAATTTGTTAACATTAGTTAACGGTTATAAGTCATTAAAAATAAGTGCGTTACATAGACTCTTTAAATTATAGCACACAAATCAAACAATTTAAAGAGCTTTTTCTTGGTAATAAATCTTCCGTGAAACGTTTCACAAAAATCAGTTATCAACAAGTTGTCAACATGGTCTTTCCCTTTCTAAAGGGATGTGAAAATAGGATTAATTTAGTAGTTGTGCAAATAAAATTTACTATATTTTCTTAAGTCATTTAACAATAATAACATAAAATATTTATCTAAAACTTTTATTAAAACGTTATAATTTTCACTTATATTTTTTATGTTTAACACTATCATTACAAATTATTTAATTTTAAAAGTTCACTTATAGATTTATTAATAAGGAAAAAATGAAAAGCATTTTAATAATTTTCACTGGTGGGACTTTTTCGATGAAAATCGATAAGTCAACTGGGGGCGCAGTTCCTCATTTTCATGGAGATCAATTACTTGATATGATCCCGGATGCATCAAAGTATGCAAATATTTCTATGTGCGAGTATGGAATGTATCCTGGACCGCATATGACGCCTGAATTAATGCTCGATCTTTCAAAAAGAGTTAGCGAGTATATTCAATCAGATGATGTTGACGGTATTATTATTACTCACGG
>JBDLIN010000474.1:0-2059 GCA_039714835.1 Bacteroidota bacterium
TCTACTATTGGAAGAAATGATTTATTTAGGTCTGCTTTAATGTGAGTAACATTGTTAATGTTGTTCAACTCGTTGTTTGTGTGTGCATCTTTAACTGAACTATCAACAGACTCGAAAGCATAGACTTGCTTTGCTTTTTTCGAAACATAAATCGAGATAGTTCCGGCACCGGAATAAAGATCATAAACTACTTCATCCCCTTTCAACTCTGCATAATCAAGAGCAATCTGATAAAGGTTTGCAGCTTGAGTTGTGTTAGTTTGGAAAAATGAGTTTGCACTAATTCTGAATTTATATTCACCTATAAAGTCGTAGATAAAACTATCACCATGATATACTTTTTCATAATCGCCAAAAGCAGTCTGTGATTTTTTCTCATTAATATTATTTATAACCGTTGTGATCGAAGGAACTATTTTCAATAATTCAGCGGTATATTCTTTCATCCACTCATCATTCGGTGATGAAGTAACAAGATTGACCATTAGATCATCAGTGTTGGAAGCCTGTTTTATAACAAGATGACGCAGATACCCTTCATGTGTTTTGGTTGAAAATATGGAAGCGTTTTTCTCTTTGAAAAAATCACGAGTAAAATTTAGAATTCTGTTACTCTCTTCAGACTGAAGAAAGCACTCATTTAAATCAAGAACTTTGTCAAATATTCTTGGGATATGCAGTCCAAGAGCAAAATTGCGATTTTCTATTTCACCGGTTTGTCCAATCTCCTCTTTTGTCAGCCAGCGTTTATCAGCAAAAGAGAACTCCATTTTATTTCGATAAAAGAATATCTTCTCGGAAGCTACAATTGGCTCCATCTCAAAATCTTTAATACCAGCAAGGCGTTCAAAGATATCACGGACTTGCTCTCCTTTATATTTAAGCTGAACATCATATTTAAGATCTTGCTGCTTGCAGCCGCCGCAAGTACCAAAATAAGAACATTTTGCTTCTGTTCTGTCATTTGAAGCATTAACTACTTCTTCAATTACTGCTTCTGCATAAGATCTTTTCTTTCTTCTTATCTGTGCTTTGACTTTATCCCCAGGATAAGACCCACTTACGAAAACAACAAACTTCTTACCACTAGCCGCCAGTTCGTCATCCTCAAATGGTATCTTTGCAATTCCCTTACCTTCAAATGCGTAGCTTTCAATATCTAATTCTAAAATTTCACCTTTTTTCATTTTTTTCTCTTTATCTATAACTTTAACCTTGAAGGTCTGGATGTTATATTATTTTTCTGACCTTCAAGGTTGACTTTTATTTATATTCGATTTCAATTTTTATCAGTGTTAATCATTTCAATCTGTGTCATCCGTGTTCTATTGTTTTTTTAGTATTAATGTATAAAATCCAATGAACTCATCTGCTCCCTGGTCTAAAAATGCTTTGGATTCATGACTGATCATATTTATTATTTTTTTGTAATAGGATTTTTCATTCTCTTCCATATTATTAACCGACTTTCTTAATTCAGTTAAATTTTTGGAGTAGTAATCTTTTAATGTAAACGAAAGATCTTTTTTATTACTCACTTCAAAATTTCTTTCATGATAATAATTTTCAATCTGATCAATATTTAACGGATCAAGTTCTGATGATTCATATATATCCAAAATGAAAGGTGGTTGATCATTTTTTAAGTCAACAACTTCTCCAACACAAAAATGACCGTTGGGTTTAAGTAATCGCTTGAGCTCTTTTACTATTTTATTTCTCCGTGGATTTGAAATAGCTCCTTGAGTATAAATTAAATCAAACTCTTTATCATTAAAATCAGTGAATTCAAAATCCATTAATCTAATTTCTACTTTTTCACTATTAGTAAGCAGAAGTTTTGAATTCATTAGTGAATTGTAATCTTCAACAATTAATTCTACTTTATTACCCGTTTCCTCCACAAGTAATTTTGCTATCTCTTCACTTGCAGATCCAAGTATCAATGAAGATTTACCTTTCAGATCTAAGTTACGACGCAGAAAGCGAAATTGATTGTCCAATCCGGGAAGAAATATATTTATTTCATTTTCCATTTTAATTCTGTATTTGTTTTGGA
>JBDLIN010000475.1:0-2052 GCA_039714835.1 Bacteroidota bacterium
CCTTTCGATTTTGTAAAATATGAGGTTGATAAATATACAGGATTTATGCATGTAGATAGACCTCAAAGAAGTTCATCACATCCGCCAGCATTGTATGGATTCATTCCACGTACCTATTGTGGTGAAAAAACAAGCAAATTAAATCCTAAAGTAGATAAAGGGGATAGAGACCCACTTGATATTTGTGTAATAAGTGAGCGCCCTATCTCACGTGGTGAAATAATTCTGCGTGCAAAAGTAGTCGGAGTAATCCAGGGTGTTGATCATGGTGAAGCTGATGATAAAATCGTAGCTGTTTTAAAAAACGATAATATTTATGGAAATATTTCAGATATTTCTGAATTACCTAGTGTAATCGTTGAAAGATTAACACACTATTTTATGACTTACAAATTAATACCGGGTGAAGAAAGTAAATTCACTATTGAGAATGTTCTGGGGAAAGAAGAAGCTTTTAAAGTAATTGAAGCTGCAATTGAAGATTATTCGGAAGTTTTTGGTGAGTGAAAAATAATAGGTATTACGATATATTTATCTATCTGTAGCATGAAGAAATGCGTGTATTGGAAAGATGCATGAACCTAACTACAAAAGAGATAAAAGAATGATTATAGATGGCCATGCACATGCTTCTGGAGAATTTCTAAAACCGGAAAGTATAATAGATAAGTTAGATAAAACTGGTGTTGATAAAGTAATTCTCGTTCCCGGAGAATTGGAAAGCACCAAAAACTATTACTTACCAAATTTAGCAAAACTAGTCCCTTCAAAGAATGTTGTTAAAGCAACAAATCTTCTAACCAAATTTGTTATAAAAATTGCTGGTACAGTCAAACAAATTCCGGAAGGAAATGAATATGTTTATAATCTGACAAAGAAAACAAATGGAAGAGTAATTCAATTTATTTGGGTTACACAGCAAATAGAAAATCCCTCTAATTATTTAAATAAAAAACTTCTGAAATGGAATTTTAAAGGTGTTAAACTTCATCAATGCTGGGAAAGTTACTCTATCAATTCTGATTTCTTTAAAGTCGTTGCTGAATGGGTAGAAAAAAATGATATGCCCTTATTTATTCATTTGTATTCAGATAATGATGTTAGGCAACTTATTGAGTATAAAAAACAACATCCAAAATTAAAATTAATTATTGCCCATTTGTTTGGATTAGAAATTTTTATAAAAGATGGTCACAAGGATGAAAATTTATATTTTGACATTTCAACAATTCAACTTACATCGACTAAAAGGCTTATGGATGCAATAAAATTTTTAGGAGCAAAAAATATTATATTAGGAACAGATACACCATATGGGAAAAATAACTTGCAAAGAAACATTGATAGAATAAAAAACCTTGATATTTTAACTGAGGAGAAAGAACTGATACTTGGTGAAAATATGAGAAAACTATTGAAAATATAAAATTGATAATGATTGAAAAAATATATTTAGGATTGATTCTTTTATTTTTCATTTTGGCGTTTGCAATCCGAAACATAAAATTGTAATTATTGTCTGGATTATAAGAAAAGTGTAAATGGGTATATCACATTAGGATTAAACATTACGATGAGTTCTGACAAGGCTTTACATAAAATGACTTATAGAGAACTTGGAGAACTATTTCCAATCATAATTGTAGAACCGGATGAAAACTGGAAAAACTATTTTAACAACGAAAAGGAATCGATTTTTGAATTGTTTGAAGAATCAGAAATTAAAAGTATTGAACATATTGGTAGTACTGCAATTCCTGACATAAAGGCAAAACCGACAATCGATATTTTAATGGAAGTATCTGATAAAATAGAGACAAAAAAGATTATTGAAAAATTAAAATCAATTGGGTATCAATATATTCAACGATTGGACAATCCACCACCTCACATGATGTTTGTAAAGGGATATTCTCTGCAGGGATTTAATGGGCAAACTTATCATATTCATGTCAGATACAAAGGCGATTGGGATGAGTTATATTTTAGGGATTATCTTAGAGAAAATAGGCAGTTTGCAAATGAATATGAAGAATTAAAATTAGAATTAGC
>JBDLIN010000476.1:0-2012 GCA_039714835.1 Bacteroidota bacterium
GCAGTAGCAATAAAGGTTAATGGTTGCGTGATTACTTCGTCTCCATTTTTAACATCTGATAAAATTAAAGCTATATGTAAAGCTGCTGTTCCATTAACTGTTGCTATGGCATATTTTGCTCCGGTATATTCAGCAACCATTTGCTCAAATTGATCAACGTATTTTCCAACACTGGATACAAAAGTAGAATCAATACAATCTATCAAATATTTTTTTTCATTCCCTCTAAATCGTGGTTCGTGTAGAGGAATGAATTCTGATGGTTGATTGTAAGTTTTTCTTACGAAATTTGTGAATTCTTTGTAAATATTATTTGAGGTTGAGATTAATGTTGAGAGTTGTTTAACGATTTCATGATTTTATTTAACTCGAAGATTAAATCTGAATATTCGTCAATCAATCCTTTGACTATTTCTTCTTTAAAGTAACCTATTTCTCTACTATATATCAAATGATTTTGTGTTTCATAGGCTGATCCTCTTGCAATAGTATAAAAGTACGATTTATCTTTAGGCGACTTTCGTCCAAAAGCTTCTGAAATATTTGCTGATACACTATTACTTGAACGTCTAATTTGTGAAGTTAATCCATAATCTTCTGAACGAGGTAAATCTACAGTTAATTGAAAAACTACAACTGATATTTTATGGGCCTTTTGCCAAACAGGCATTTCAGTAAAACTTTTATACATATTTATCTTGAGATTGAGATTGAGATTGAGGCTGAGGGTTTATTATTCTCAAAATCAATCTTAACTTTAGCCTTAATTCTACATCTTCGAATCCAAATACTTCCCTTTCTCTTCATGCCTGAAATCAGGAATCATCTCAATAAACAACTCTACCAATTGTTCTTTGTTCCATGATTTACTTTCCTTTAATTCTGAAATTGTTTTCTCAAATAATTCTAACTTTGACAAATTATAAGAAAGTTCGTTTTTAATTATTCCCAGATTTTGAAATCTTTTCATATCCAAGGTTTCCTTATCTGTAAAGAATTCCTCAAAATCTTTCTCTCCAGTCGTATCACTTTCAGTAAACAAACAAGGCCATGTTACCCCATCAAAATCCATGGCATTCTCTCTGGCTTCACCTTCTGTTTCACAAATTAGCGGCTTTAGACCTTTCTCATCCAAATAATTTACTGCAATTTCAGAAAATGTAATTAAATTAAACTCAGCACTTAATTTTGGAAAGAATATATCTCTATTTTCTCCAAATATACAAGACATCAAACATAATTCTCCTGATTCTTCAGGAAGTACAAAGTATCTCTTTACATCATTAGGAGCAACAATAGGTTGTTTTTTTGCAATTCTTTGGTTAAACCCGTGTAAGAGAGATCCATCAGAAAAAGCAACATTAGCAAATCTAGCCATTGATACATTAATATCTTTACTTCTTCTATGAACAAACATTTCCATAATACGCTTAGATGCTCCCATCATGTTTACAGGATTTGCTGCCTTATCAGTTGAAACACAAAAATATTTACTTACTCCTTTTTCTATAGCTTGCTGAATTGTTTTATCTGTATTAAAAATATTAGTAATAATCATACGCATTAAAGTATATGGATCCTTTTCACTACGTACATGCTTTAATGCAGATAAATTTAAAACATAATCATAATTACCATCCGAAGACCAAAAAGCATCATACTCAATAGAGCCAATATCTAATGCGAAAGTTTTAAAATCACCATCGATATAACCAAAAGTACTACGAATATCTCTTACCAATTCCACCAAATTATTCTCGCTAAGATCAACCACATGAAGTTTTAATGGATTTCTTTTAAAAATCTCTTTTGTAACAGCTTGCCCAATAGACCCAGCCCCCCCGAGAACTAAAAATTTTGAAGAAGAAACTATTCTTTCCAATTCATCTCCATTACTTTTAATATCCTCGGTAAATAATTTATTTTTTCTTCCTATTAAATTTAGCATAAATTATTATTTGGTTAGTTCGAAAGAATTAATATAGTTTTCCCATTATTCTCAATAAAATTTA
>JBDLIN010000477.1:0-2011 GCA_039714835.1 Bacteroidota bacterium
AAACCTTATAAAATATATAACTTTATAAGGTTTTAATTACTGTTTTGTTATTCCTATATCTTTTTTTTATTTTCTAATAATAATTTATAAAGAGACATCAAATGTAGCCATATAAAGACAGGTGCTGCAAAAAAGACAGCATAAAATACATTATGGTGTCCGCCAATATCACTCAGTATAAAGAATGAAATTCCATATGCCACTATAACAATGTCAAGTAGCCCAAAGATATTGACCATGATTAATGACTTGTAGCACTTACAGCCACGTGCTATCCAGATTGCCAGTGTTGTTGCTAAAAATGCTGTAGTGATATGAAGTATACCATCTATAACACCATATGTTGCTGGCATAATCCCATAGACTGCTTCTACAATAAAGCCTGCACCAAAGAACATTCTAAATGCTTGTGGCAATAGGAGTAGTTCCTGTGACATATTTATGAATTCATCTTTAAGAATAAGGAAAAAGAAACCTGAAGCTACAACACCTATTAAGATAATTGTGAACAGTGGGATACTCCCGATATTTTCAGGGAGTATTTTTATGCCTCCAATTAACAGTACAACTGTAGCTAGCCAAATAGAAAAGATCGTTCCTGCTTTAGCAACAGCAGGGTTCTCTATTTTTGATTGTCCTATGATCTTAACTAATGTAAGTATCAAAAATATTTCCATCGAAATGATATATAATGTTGTAAGTGTATATGTATCCATAATTTTTCCTTTATTTCACTAAATTTTGATATTGTTCTAGTAGTTTTGGATCTTCAATAGAACCATGATGATGAACTTGTTGATAGATTCCATTGATGAGTTTATAGACTCGTGAAGTTCGAATCGCAAGTTCTAGTCTTTCATTGTCAACTTCAACATATCCTCTTTCTCTTCCTATCGCACAGAACCCACCTTCAATAGCGATAATTGTGTAGTCATAAAATTCCACATAGACATTTGCTCTACCAGAGAAAATGCGCTGATATATTGTCTTAATTTCTTCCCATCCGCGTTTGATACCACCTAGAGGGTTATCCATGGCTATCTCCTCGCTGTTAAGCCAGTTCTCTTGCATCATCTTAAAATTCTTAGTGTTGAATGCAGTATAAAACTCTTGTAAAGCTTTAAACATGTCTTCATTTATTAAGATGTTTTCGTCATTATTGATATCTCCTGATATCGCTTTTTGAATTGGTTTCATAATTCTCTTTTCCTTTCTTGACTATATGGTCAATTTAAATCATACCAGACTTTTGACCAAATAGTCAAGTAGTATTTGATTTATTTTGACTATTTGGTCAAATATGCTATAATTTACTTATATTTGAAAGGATAGATAGTGAAAAAAGACACTCGTGAGTTATTGATCGATTCAGCATTTTCAAGCTTTTATAGAAATGGATATCAAGGTGCGAATATCGCTGAGATTCTTAAAGAAGTCGGAATCAATAAAGGCTCAATGTATCACTTTTTTAAATCAAAAAAAGAATTGGGGTTAGCTGTTGCAGATGAAAGAATTCGTAAAAACATTAAAGTTAAATATGAAAAAGTTCTTGAAAGCCAGAAACCATATAGCACTTTATTTGAGGTTTTAAAATCCTCTCCTGATACATTGGTCTTCGGGTGTCCACTTAATAAGATGAGTCAAGAGATGGTATATATAGATGTAGATTTTAAAAAGTTGTTATCCTCTGTGTATAAAGATTTTGAAAAAGCTATTGCAAATATTCTGCTAAAAGCTATATCTTTAGGAGAAATACCAGAATGTGATACTGAGATAACTGCCCGTTTAATTATCGCCAGCTATGAAGGCGCATTGATGATATATCACTTGAATCAAGATAGAAACCAGTATGCACAAGTCCTTGATATGCTTGAAAAACAATTTCAATAAGAGTATTTTAATAAATACGCTTTTGAGAATGCTATTAAATACCTTTGTATAAAAACCTTATAAAATATATAAATTTATGAGGTTTTCATTTCAGTAAATAATGTCAGTTTTCACTAATTCT
>JBDLIN010000478.1:0-2011 GCA_039714835.1 Bacteroidota bacterium
GGGAAATGAGGCTGCTGATCTTTTGGAATTGTGTTTATATAAGGAGTATTTGCTGTGAATGGTAATTCAACTCCAGTTTCGTGAGCATATGTGCTAAGATCATTCAAAAGTTCTTTCACTCTCTCAGGTCCACTCTTTTGTAAAACATATTCCAGAGATTCTAACCACTCTTGAGTTTCAATATCTTTCTCGTTTATATTCTTTTCGTTCATTTTTGTCCCTTAAATTTAATTTTACCTTCATTATGAAAATAAGACATAAGGTCCTATAATATTAGAATATTAAATATACAGAAATTATATTGATTTTGCCTATTCTGGAAATGAGGTTCTTTTTTGATGATTCTCTATGTTAACGGGAATTAATATGCAAAGATCAATCAATTTATATATAAATTATCTTATAATCTTTCTTAATTTTTTATAACCTGCTTTACTTACTGGTATTTGCTTTCCATCTTTGAGTAGTACTGCATGTGAATCTTTACTTAAAAGGTCGATCTGTTTAACTGAAGTAATATTTACAATAAATGATCGATGAATACGGATAAAAGTATCGGGTAGATGTTCTTCAAAGAATTTCATTGTGTTTTGTTTAAGTGAAGAACTTTCTTTAGTAACAATTTTAACGTAATCATCTTGAGCTTCTAAATAAACAATTTGATCGGTTGGAATGATGGTTATCTTGTGATTTTCTTTTACAACAATTCGTTTTAATTTTTCATCAGAGGGAATCAACTTATTAGCCAACTCTTTGGGCAATAAATTTTCTGATTCAGTATTCCCAATTTTTTCAAGTACACGATTAATTGCCTCGGCAAACCTATCACGGGAAAATGGCTTTAGTAGATAGTCAACTGCGTTAACCTCAAAGGCTTTTAGTGCATATTGATCATACGCTGTTGAAAATATGATATTTAAATTATGATCAATTAATTCTAACATTTCAAATCCATTTAACTTAGGCATTTGAATATCTAAAAATATTAAGTCTGGTTTGTGTTGGTTTATTGATTTAATTCCCTCAAAACCGTTTTCGCATTCATCTGCAATTACCAAATTGCTATAATCTGATAGATAGTTTTTTATTAGATCTCTAGCTAATTTTTCGTCATCAATTATAATTACGCTAAGTTTATTTTCCATTAGTTGTCAATATTTATTGGAATTTGTAGAGTTACAATAAATAATTTTTCTTCATTTTTTGTAGTGATTAAGTTTGATCGATTATACATAAGCTTTAGTCTGTCATTTATATTTTTTAATCCAATTCCTTCACCAATGTTTGAAACTGCTGTTGGATCAAAATTATTTGTAACAGTAATTATCAAAAAATTATTTTCCAATATACAGTCAAAATTAATTATCACTTTCTCAATGCTCTCGTAAACACCGTGCTTTATTGCATTTTCAACAATCGGCTGAAGGATCATGTTTGGTATTTCATAGTTTTCACAATTATCTGAAATATTCATATTAAATTCAAATCTATCATCAAATCTAACTTTTTCAATTTCAAGATAGAGTTTAACATTTTCTAATTCTTCAGATAGTTTTAGTTTAGGCTTATCATCTGAGGTCAATGTCTTTCTTAAAAAATTGGAAAGATTTATTGACATATCTCTTGCTTTTTCAGGATTAGATATTGTTAAAGAAGAAATAGAATTCAAACTATTAAAAATAAAATGCGGATTTATCTGATATCGTAATGATTTTAGTTCAGCCTCTTTAACTAACTCAGCTAATTCAGCTTTTTCTGTTAATTTATTTTTGAAATTTTCATAATAAATGAAAACATAATTAAGAATTATTATTAATAAAAATAGGAGTAAACCAATAACAAATCTTAATAGAAGTGTTGATTCAAGAAATGGAATATGACTTTCAAAAATATTTTTAAGTAAAAAATAACCAGAATATAACCAGACCAATGAAGCTATTACCGAAGTGATTAAATGACTAACAACCAAATTGATAATAGAATTATTCTCAATTGACATATACTTTGTAGG
>JBDLIN010000479.1:0-1995 GCA_039714835.1 Bacteroidota bacterium
GGTGCGATGATCGATCTCGGGGTTGAGAAGGATTATCTCATCAATGAATTAAAAAAGCTTGGATTAGATAACGAATATTCAATTTCTGTTTCCAGATCTTCAAAAATGGGAATAAGTGGAACAAAAGTAGATGTGAATCTAAATGATTATCAACCGCTTGACCCAGCTAATTTAATAACCCCGGTCAAAAATCATAGTCATCAGCATCGCAATCTACCGAGCATAGAGAAAATAATTGATAGCAGCACTCTTGATCCAGAAGTAAAAGAATTAAGCAAAAAGATCTTTATGCATGTGGCAAAAGCTGAATCAAAGGTACATGGACTTCCTATTGATAAAGTACATTTTCATGAAGTTGGGGCTACAGATTCAATAATCGATATAGTTGGTGCAGCTATTTGTTTTCATAAGCTTAATGTTGATAAAGTGATCAGTACACCTGTAGAACTTGGTGGCGGATTTGTAACTGCCGCTCACGGGAAAATGCCTGTCCCGGCGCCAGCTACTGCTGAAATTGTAAAAGATATGCTGGTTAAATATGGAGGAGTTGATCATGAAGCTACAACTCCAACCGGAGCAGCAATTTTAGCTGAGTTAGTTGATGAATTTGTTACTTCAACCGATTTAAAGATGTTGAAGACCGCATATGGAATTGGTCATCGTGATGCAAGCATTCCAAATATTTTGCGTGTTAACTTAGCTGAAAAGATAGATCTACCTTACGAAAAAGATAATGCAGTTTTACTCGAATGCAATATTGACGATATGAGCAACGAAGTGATTGGAAGTTTAATGGAAAGAATTTTAGATGCTGGAGCTGCAGATGTTTCGTTTCAAAATATTCAGATGAAGAAAAATCGTCCGGCAATTTTGCTTAGTGTCCTTTGTGCAGAAGATAAAGAGGAGTATTTTAAGGAACTTCTTTTTAAAGAGACAAGCACTTTTGGGATTAAAACATTTCCAATTAGGAAAAGTATGCTGCAAAGAGAAATTGAAGAAGTTGATACTAGTTTTGGAACTGTTAGAATTAAAAAAGGATTGTACAATAACGAAGTTATAAAATCAAAAGTTGAATACGAAGACGCTCTTAAAATCTCGAAAAAGACTGGAATCCCGCTGATAGAAGTGTATAAACAAATTGAAAAAGAACTATAAATTAATTAGATACAAAATTCTTTGTGTATTTTGCGAATAACTTGGCGTTCTTTGCGTGTAATAAAAATATAACCGCTAAGTTCGCAAAAAATATCGCAAAGATCACTGAGAAAAAGATTAAATGCATATGAAAGAAATAGAAAAATTACTAAACAGAATTAAATCTGGTGAAACAAGCATTGAAGAGGGGATGGAAGAATTAAAATATCTTCCAATCAAATCACTGCATCATACTTTAATTGATACGCATCGAGAATTGCGCAACGGCTTTACAGAAGTAATTTATGGCGAAAGTAAGTCGGTTGAGCAGATGGTGGATATTATAAATGCTCAAAAGGGAAAATGTAATATTCTTATCACAAGAATTTCTCAAGAAGTATTTAATAAATTGAATGATAAGATCGATGGTTTAGAATATAATCCAATTGCTAGAACAGTTACACATATATCGCAAGAGATAAATTATAAAGATTCAACTATTGGAATTATTACAGCGGGAACTTCGGATATCCCTGTAGCTGAAGAAGCAAAAGTAACTTGTGAGTTATTTGGAAATAAAACCGAGATGATTTACGACGTTGGTGTTGCAGGTCTTCACCGTTTGATCTCAAGGTTGGAGTCGATTAAAAAAGCAAAAGTACTAATTATTGTTGCCGGTATGGAGGGAGCATTAGTAAGTGTTTTAGGCGGATTAGTTAATCAGCCCGTTATTGCTGTTCCTACAAGTGTTGGATATGGAGCAAATTTTGAGGGAATCTCTGCGTTATTAGGAATGCTGAATTCCTGCGCTTCCGGAGTTACTGTTGTTAATATAGATAATGGTTTCGGAGCTGCAATTGC
>JBDLIN010000480.1:0-1979 GCA_039714835.1 Bacteroidota bacterium
ACTAATGAACTGAAGGAAAATAACTCTCAAAGCTCAAACAGTGAAGAATTTGAAAATAATTACTATAAGTTAAAGATAGACCCAGATAAAGGGACAATTACCAGTCTTTTTGATAAGGAACTAGAGAAGGAATTGATAGATGGAGATAGTGGATATAAACTTGGTGAATTCATTTATGAACAATTAGAAAACAGACATTCGATGGAACGTCTTACCAATTCTAATAAAGATACGGTTTATATCCCATTGAAAAAGCAGATTACAACTCTTTCCAATATCGAAGTATCTAAAATTGAAGATGGAGATATCTGGAAAAGTATAAAGATTCATGGAAGGATGCCTATCTGTGCTGATAATCGCGGAGTAAATATTGAAATAAGATTATACAATAAAGATAAGCGAATTGAATTATTGTATGATATGCATAAGCTCCAGGTGACCGATCCTGAAGCAGTATATGTAGCATTTCCCTTTAAAATGAAAGGGAAAAACCAACTCGCTTTTGAAGCACAGGGCGGGACAGTGTATCCCGGTGTAAATCAATTGGAAGGAACTTCATCCGATTGGAATTGGATTCAGAATTTTTCTGCTGTTAAGAATGATAATGGACAGATTGTTTTTTGCAGTAATGATGTGCCTTTAGTTCAATTCGGGGACATAAATACTGGCCGATTTTATTACAAGCATATACCGGAACAGCCTCACATTTACTCTTGGGTTCTTAACAATTATTGGACTACCAATTTTAAAGCAAGTCAAGAAGGTGAAATGAAATGGCATTATTATATTACTTCATCCTCAGATAATTCCAATACATTTGCAACACGCTTTGGATGGGGGAGCCGTATCCCGCTGTTAACAAGAGTAATGCCGGCTGGTAAATCCGAAATGAAAAGCATATCTAAATCAGTGGTAGATATTGATGTACCCAACCTTCTCCTAGTCAACGCTAGATTATCGCTTGATGGAAAGGGCATTATACTGCACTTGCGTGAAACAGAAGGGGATCATGCTATACTTGATGTAAATAAACTGAAGCAGGAAACCGGTGCAGTTACAATATCAGAAGTAAGTATTTTGGAAGAAGAATTAAAGGAACTCAATCAACCGCTTCTATTTGAACATTACGAAACCAAATTAATAAAGCTGGTTAAGTAATACGTTAAACCGTGTGTTCAACCTTGAAGGTTAACTATATATGATCAGTTATAGATGATGTGAAAAATTATTTCATATGTTATTTTTATTAGGATTGATAACCTTCAAGGTTAGAATAAAATAAAAATCTTTGATATAATTAAAGAGGGCGAAAAATGGATAAATCTAGGAATTTCTATAAAGACACTTATCATCATCTCTATAATAGAGGTGCTCTAAAATCAAATATTTTTAATGACCGAGATGATTACATTTTATTTCTGAAGCGATTGAGATATTACAAAATAAAGTATAAAATACAAATCTTAGTTTATTGTCTAATGTCAAATCATTTCCATTTTTTTGTTAAGCAGATAACTCATACTCATTCAATAAGTAATTTTGTTAGTGATTTATCTAATTCATATACTAAATCATTCAATAAAAAGTATGTTAAAAATGGTGTGTTGTTTGAAGGTAGAATTAAATCCAAACATATTACAGATGAGCATTATTTCAAATGGATTATTAAATACATTTTAGAAAATCCAGTAAAGGCGAAACTTGTTGAGAATATTTATGATTGGGAATTCTCTAATGCAAAGGATTTACTCAAATTAAGAAATGGGACATTATCAGATGTTGAGGAAGTATACTCTTACTTCGATTCGTTTGAAAGCATGAAAGAGTTTCTTGTTGATAAATCAATAAAAGTTAATTATGATTTTCCATGACCTTTTGTGACTAAAACCTTGAAGGTTAACTTCTGTTGAACCAATAATATATTATGTAAAAGCAAATTCATTTGTTATTATTTTAAGTTTGATAACCTTCAAGGTTAT
>JBDLIN010000481.1:0-1977 GCA_039714835.1 Bacteroidota bacterium
GCTCCTCCCCCGCCAAGAGCTAAACCAAGTTTTGACATTAATTATCCTAAGATATTAGTTATTGACAGCAATAAAATAAAGAAAAATATTGAATTTGTTTAATTTGTTGATAGAAGCTGTCCAGATGCTATGTTCTAATCATTGCATGGAGTCTGTCGGCTGATGGATGACGAAGCAATCACTCGGCTTTATATTAAAATCATTGGAAATTAAGCTGTATTTACTCTATTTTTATTCCAACAATTTGTAGGGCCTTACATTTATGAATAATAATGTAGTAGATTATTTTCTAAAATTATTAATCCAACTGACAAGATAACAGCAGTGGCTTAGCATATAGATATGCTTTCAAACAAGAAGAAAAAATTAAAATACCTTAGAAGTCAATGGGGAAAGCAAGTAGAGAGATTTAGAAATTTCGATTTAATTTCAATTTATCATACAAATGTTGTTTCAAAACCTTCAAATAACATTGTTGACGAAAAAACTTGGTCTGATTTAGAATTTGATAAAATCTTTTCAAAGATAGATAGAAATGTATCATCCATTGGACAGCAGTATTTATATCACCTCCTTCATAAATACGATGATGATGAGAATAAATTAAAGGAAAGATTCTCTCTAATTGAATTATTTAGTAAAAACAGTTTAATTAGGGAATCATTACAACTCTTACTTAGCAATCTATCTAATACTAAAGCCTATTTTATTCCAAGCTTAATAATTTCTAACATTCCTTCTCGTTCTAAATATTTTTATTTATTGGTTTTTGAGTCACTTCTTACTCTTGTTTCCTCTACTCTTATTTATTTTTATCCTTACTTCTTCTTTATAACCCTAACTCTTTTAATAATTAACATTATTCTAAATTATATTTTAAGTTCAAAGATATATGATTACTTCGCTGGTTTTACAAGTCTTTATACTATGCTAATAACTGCAAGACAGATGAGTAAAATTAAATCAGAGTTTCAAATCAAGGAATTAGTTTTTTTAAAAGAACAAAAAGGATTAATCAAAAAGCTAAATAAAAAACTTGGGAAATTTATTATTGACAAGGAGGGATTAAATGAAATTGCAAGAGTTATAATTGAATATCTCAATATGTTTTTTCTGTATGATATAATAGCATATTACAAGTCAGTAAATATTTTAAATAAATACCAACCAGAAGTAAGAAAAATCTATGAATCCATGGCTAACCTTGATGCATGCATTTCAGTCGCATCATATTTAGAAGATATCGAGACATTTACAAATCCAACATTTCATGATAGTGACGAAATAAGTTTTAATAATCTTTATCACCCATTATTGGAGAAGGGGATTCCAAACTCAATTAAAAATCTTTCAAAGTCAGCTTTGATAACTGGTTCAAATATGTCTGGGAAAACCACATTTATTAAATGTGTTGGTATCAATATGATCCTTGCACAGACACTGTATTTTTGTTATGCAGAAAATTTTGAGACCAAAAAAAGCAAAGTTAAAGCTGCCATAAAGAGAGAAGAAGATTTAGAGCATTCTAAAAGTTATTTCTTTGTCGAAATAGAAGAATTACAAAAATTTATTCAAATAGCAGAAGAGAATAATAGTCACATTTATTTAATTGATGAAATCTTTAGGGGAACAAATACAATTGAAAGATTGGCAATTTCTACATCTGTGTTGGAATATTTAAATCAACATGGGAAAGTGTTGGTTACTACACATGATATTGAGTTGCAAGGATTATTAGAGAAAACTTATGAGATGTATCATTTTGGCGATAAAGTAAATGGTGATGATTTTTATTTTGATTATAAAATTCAAAAAGGTCCATGTTTCACAGGCAATGCCATAAGTTTACTGAAAATTAAAGGTTATCCTGAAACGATTACTAATAAAGCAAGAATCCTAGCATCTGAATTGAATTCAAATAATAAAATAGAAAAGTAATGAAGTATAATATATTTACTGTTGGTTTTTATAAGGATA
>JBDLIN010000482.1:0-1976 GCA_039714835.1 Bacteroidota bacterium
GGGAAACGTTTAATAACTAGGTTACCTATCAACTCAGCAACATCATCGAATGTAAGTAAATGAGTATTCACTGTAAGATGATACAACAACGGATCATCAATATTTTTATGGTAATGTTTTTTGATAAGATCTTTTCTTACTTTGTCTTCCCTCTTAAGAAAATTGAAAGTTTTCTTTTTATCAAAGCCATATAGTTTCTGCGCATTTTCAACCCTTTCATTAAAAGGAGCAACCAATCGAACATGATAAGAATTTGGTAGATTGGCTGTAATTAGATTCCCTCCTCTTCCTACTATGACCACATTTCCCAATTCAGCAAGCTGGTAAATAGTTTTTGAAATTTTATGAAAAAGTTTCAATCGTGAAGGATGAATACCAAGAATTTCGTTAAACATTGAGTTCATTGTTGAAGATTTATCTTCATTCATGAATTTATCTAGTCTTCCGGGTAAGTTGTGATCTTCAATAACTTTATTAATAAGATTTTTATCAAAGTAAGCCCATTCTGTACTTTCATCTACAGAATGTTCCTTAAAATATTTTACTAATTTTTCACAGATTACTTCTGCACCAATTCCGGTTTCTCTTGATATTGTAACAGTGGGACCCGGATTCAACCTTCGCATTTTCAGTTTTGCTTCTTCTGAAAGTTCGGTATGTTTTTCTATATAGATCTTTACTTTCTCTAGGGGTGTTAATACTTTCATCGTTCCTCCTTTCATTATTAATGAATTTTTGTACGATTAAAAGTAGTCTATAACATATATACGATAAATTATAATAAATGTAAATTTATATTTTTTTGATAAACTTTCAACTGAAGTTTATTTGATTTTACATCACTATTATAAAATAGACACCTATCAGCATTAGGAGTGCTGCTACTCCTCGTTTAAGAAGGGAGTGTTCTGAGAATATTTTTCCTCCCAGAATTGTTGCAAAGAAAATTGAAGTTCGTTTTATTGAGAGAACAAGAGCAACCGGAGCAATCTTTATTGCTTCCAACAATGAATATCGATATCCTATTGTAAATATTGATATAAGAAGAATCCATGAAAATAATTTAATATTCAGATCATTGACTATTGAGAAAACATTTCTTTTTAGAAATAATGATAAAATCAAAAAATTTATTGCAAGGAATACCTGCTGAAAAAATAAGAAGGATATAGGAGCAAGATGATGATCTTTCAACAAATGCTTATCAATTACAGATGATATGGTGAAAAGAAGAATCGCTCCTAATAAATAATGTTTATATCGAGATTTTTTAAATACCCTAAAACTTTCTAATAGACTTGATGAATTGCTAGTCTCTAATAAGTATATTCCGATAAGTAGAGTTGCCATTCCAAGAATATCTAACTGTGATATACTTTCCCCAATAAATATCCACGCAAAAGCAGCAACTAATGCGGGAGTTAGTATCATTAAAGGTAGAGCTCCGCTTATCTCAAGATTCTTGATTGCAAGCATAACAAATAAGAATGCAACAGCACCGAGTATTGTTTTACCATAAAGGATTATCAGACTTGTAGTTGATATTTCATCAAATTGAATTGCTGGGATTAAGATTAATGCAATAATCGCATTAACAATTGATAAAATAAGAGAAAAATCAAATGCATCCATCTCAAAGAGAATTTTCTTCTGTGAGATAGCGGCAAATGCAGAAAGCAACGCAGATGTAAATGCAATTAAATACCAGTCCATGCTATACTTTTACAATTGATTATGAAGATATTCAATTACCAGTTCAATTTCACTTTAGCATAAATATTTCTTCCAGGTTCGGTAAGGTTAATACCTCTATAAGTTGATAAATGACTTCGGTAAGAATTATCAAAGATATTCTCTATACCAGCAAATATCTGAATATTCATCAATGAAAGATCTATAGGATATGAACTTAAAGCAATATCATAGTAAACATAACTAGGTGTTACTTTTTCATCGGGAGAAATTTTATTTTGTTC
>JBDLIN010000483.1:0-1954 GCA_039714835.1 Bacteroidota bacterium
TATCGAACGTACCAAAAGGTATGGCGGGAATTCCTATCGCTTTTGTAACAGCAGGATTGTTGGCTCTTGCATTTATGGGATTTGCAGGGATTGCTTAACGATATATGAGGAGACGATGCACGTATCGTCTTTACTTAATAAGACATAATAATATTTAAAGGCTTCGATTTATTCGGAGCTTTTTTTATGCCCCACCGGCAGGCTATCCACTACAGTTTTTGCAATAAATATGTTCGTAATATTTGTTGTGAGGAATTTATAAAGTCGCACTCTCCAAAAGCCTTACGATATTTTTAGTAAAAAATCAGCCCTTTCAATTGCTAAGCAATCATTTACACCAAAAATAAAAATCTGTGAATAATTCCTGGTTACTGAGTGATGAAAATACATGGAAGCTAATGTGATATATGACTGGTTGTTAATTATTTACGTATCTTTATATATAATGATTTATATACAACAGAATCCTGTGTGTATATATATTATCAAATGGTAATAATTAACCTAAAAAAATTAAATTATGAGAAAAAGATCTTTACTACTTGTATTATTCGCTTTGGCAGTTTCTACAGTGACTTTTGCACAACAATCTGCATATCAGGATTTAAATTTTATAGATAAGTCGATTACAGAAAAAACTACCGGGATTTATACTTTCAGCACTGAAGAAACTTTGTTCGATAACACTTCTCCTTTAGTTTCAGGTACAGGTAACCGTTCGTGTGAAGGAGTTTTGCATCGTGACACAGAAGGTAATGATATTCCTTCTGACAAAGGTACCGGTTATGATATTATAGATGGAGCAAATACCGATAAAGCTCTTAGAATTAATAAGAATAACTGGCTTAAGATATGGCATGGAATTGCTGCTAATGGAGGAGGAGAAAACGTAAATGATTTTACAGTTGCAATTGATGTTCGTGTAAGTGATGCTTCCGGAATTTATTCTTTATTTGAAGTAAATCCTACAAGTTATAGCAGTGGTTATACTTCAGAGATGGAACTTGATAATGTAAAAGTTGGAACTGTTGGGAATACCTCTTCAGGAGAACCTGCAATTGGTTTCTCATCAAGCATTATAAACACTGAAGAGTGGTACCGAGTTGTATATGCTGCAAAATTAGGAGAATACGTAAGGTTTTATGTAAACGGTGTTTTATGGCACGAAATTTTAGGAAATTTTACTGATGCTCGTCCTTCGCCTTATGGTGCTGATAATAATTCTGATATAGCTGCATTCAAAGTGGCGGGAAATAATGAAGCAGACCGTGATGGAGATAAAGATATAGATATGGTAATTGTTTTCGCCTATACTTTAAGTGAAGCAGAGATTGTTGAATTAGGTTCACCACAGACTCAGCTAGGCATTGTTAGCCATGATCATAAAAGTTCTGTATTAAAAATTTCTCCTAATCCGGTTACTTCTGATATCTTAACTATTGAAGCAAAAGGGAAGTCAGAATTCAGACTTTTCAATAGCATAGGACAAATTGTAATGTCAAAAACAATTGAAGGAAAGACAGATATAAATGTTAGTGCTGTTAAACAGGGATTATACTTTGTACAGCTTCAGGATGAAAAAGGAAAAGTACGTTCTGCTAAAGTTATTATGAAGTAATACCAGAACGAATCCGACTTATATAAAGGTCATTTCAACTCAAGGGAGTTTGAAATGACCTTTTTATTCTAGTATGCCTTGTATATTGTAGGAGATCATGTTCTGCAACAATTTCATCATCAACATTATATTGATACGAAGTCTGTAGGAACAAATATAGTTTTACATAGTCTATTACTTTATCCGGTAAATGCTAAAACCATAGCTTTACCAAATATTTTGATAAAGAAATAAAAAAAGAGTAGAAATATGTTTTTAATCCAGTAACTCATCCATATTTACCGACACATATATATTCATGTCTTTATGGAACTGTAATTCATCGTTTAGTACAAG
>JBDLIN010000484.1:0-1937 GCA_039714835.1 Bacteroidota bacterium
TTATTACAAAGACCCTGAGCAGACAGCAGAAGTAATGACCGGTAAATGGTTTCATACGGGTGACAAAGGAGAAATTGACGCAGATGGCTTCTTAAAAATCACAGGTCGTAAAAAAGAGATATTTAAAACCTCAGGAGGTAAATATGTTTCGCCTGCACTCTTAGAAAACGAAATGAAAAAAAGTCGCTTTGTTGAGCAAATTATGGTAGTTGGAGAAGGAGAGAAGATGCCGGCAGCGATCATACAACCTGATTTTAATTACATAATGGAATGGGCAAAACGCCATAAGATCATTTTAAAATTTGATAATAATGATTTCATCCACGATCAAAAGGTTATCGATCGAGTACAAAAAGAGGTAGATAAATATAACGAAAGCTTTGCCAAATGGGAAACCATTAAAAAGTTTGCCCTAACACCTGATGTTTGGGGAGTAGACAATGGTTTATTAACTCCAACTATGAAGCCCAAACGAAATAAAATTAAAGCTATGTATATCGATCTCTACAATGAGATTTACGAGAAGGAGTAGAAATAAATACAATCAAAACTACGTATAACATAGACGATTTGGAATGTTATCCACAAGAGGGTTGCGCGCATACAAACAAGTTGTGCCGCAGGCTTGAGTCGTCCTTATAAAACTATAACATGAAGATTGATAAAGAAAATAATATTTATAGGAAGATAAGTGATGATTTAATATCGTTATTGGTTGATTATTAGATGCTTTTAAAAAGAATTTCAAGTTTTAGAAATATAAAATAAAGAATATGATACATAAAATTTCAGAAGGGGATAATTACAATGCAATCAATATAGGCTCACTAGATCAATTGTCTGATTATGATTTTGTTCATCCAAAATTGGGACATACAGTTGAGAGTAAATTATTTATCGGAGAGATAATAAAGTCGACTGGCGCAGAGATTTCATTTATGGAACTTCCCTCAAAGACAACAGTATCCTTTTTGCATAAACATAAAAAGCATGAGGAGATTTATTTGTTTTTCAAGGGATATGGACAATATCAGGTCGATAATGATGTGTTTCAAATAAAAGAAGGTTCTATTGTGAGAGTCTCACCAAATGGGAGCAGAACACTTAGAAATGACTCTGAAAATAGCATGGTATATATGGTGATACAGTCAGCAAAGAACACATTGACTGGTTATGATATTTCAGATGGATATAGAATAGATGGAGAAATAAAAATATAATGAAAAAAAGCTAGCACACAACACAGGCTAAATGCAATAGCTAACATAGGTGTTCCATTGACACCGAGGACATCAGCAGATAGTTCTATCCTTCGGACAGACCAGCCAACTGAAATCCGCTACTGCTTTTATCCTCAACCGTAACCAAAAATAAAATATGAAAACTGAAAACATTTTTTTAATCTTAGGATTGATTTTTTCAATCATTTTAATCACATTCCGCATATAAAACGGATTTGAATATATAAATACTGAATTTCAATTTTCTATAATTGATGTAGCACTTAATAAATCAAATGAAACATATCTATATTCTTCGATGATTGGTTATTTATGCTATTTAGTTTTTAGCCTAATTATGTGGAAAAAAACAAATGTAAACGGAAAATACTTACTGCTTATTTTCTCAGCATTAACCCTAATAGGATTATCATTTGAAATGAAATCATTTTATGAGAGTTTAAACGAAATATATAACGGAGCACATTTTCGAATTGGAATTCCATTGGTCTTTTTAGGTTTCTATATTGTAAATCGAACGAAAAAAAGAAATGAATAAATAAACTTTGGACAAAACACTCCTCTGCGAAGTCTCCTGATTTCACGTTTTTTCAAAACACTGAATACTAATTGAGAATTATCAAAGCGAAATAACCCCTTCTACTTGAGCCACCTCTTTATACTTTGAGATTACAATATCAGCAGAATCTAGTGTTA
>JBDLIN010000485.1:0-1890 GCA_039714835.1 Bacteroidota bacterium
ATAATCTTCAATTCTATTATTCGTAACTGTATAGTTTTCAAATGTTAGAATCGAATGATCAAATGTATTTGGTATGGATGATAAATATTTGGGTCCAACTAATTTTCTGTTAACAAATACTCCAGCATTATATAAGTCTCTTACTTGCTGATATTGCTTATTTGTAAATCCATATTTTGAAGCAGCATTTGAAAAACTTTCCAGATTGCTATCGTTTACTTCATCATCTGCTGGTTGTAATTGGTATAAATAGACACCGCTTAACTGCAACGCCTTTGCCTTGGCTAATAAATCATTATACTCGGATAGATCTCTATGAGCCCCAATCCATGTGAAAGAAAATTTATTTCCAAAAAGGTTTTTCATATCAGACCAGTCGCTTCTTTGATCAGGATTTTCAGGCCAGGCAATCCAAATTCCTAAAAATTCCCACCAATGTTTATAGCTAGAAAACATAACATAATCTGCAATGGTATTAACATAATCTTTTAAAAAACTATCCCGTTTATAACCGCTTATTACAATTTTTGTATTGGGGTATTTATTTTTTATCCATTCTGTAATATTGCCCCAGACTGTTAAATTCTCTCTTTTATCTGCAGGTTCATCAATGTAATATGCCCACGTCTGAGGAATGCTTTCTACGTTTTCTTGATATGAATCTTGTCTTATTTGTCTCATAATTTTTAAAGAATCAAAACCAGCATCGATGAGCATGTCATAAAAGACTTGCCCACGGTTTCGCGCAAGTAAAATGTTATTAAAGCCCCATCGATGTTTTAACTCTTTAATTCTTGAAATATCAAGATATCTATCATTATGAGGCCATATTCCAACAATTTTATTCTCAATTGGTTCATAATAATTCGTCCACTGAAACTCAACTGATGTTTGACTTAACAGTATTGAAGAAATACAAAGATATATGAACATTAATCCAAAAACTTTCATTTTTATCTACCTATCTTATTTCTAAGAGTTACCAATTCATCTTTTAATTTGTTTATGTCTTCATCTTGTTTAATAATATAAAGTGTAAGCTCCTCAATTTTTTGCAATAATTTGCTTTGTATATTTGCAAGATTAATCCCATTATTTTGAAGTTCATTTTCCGACGGGATCCCTTCGAGGTGATTATTCTCTTGTATAAATTGTTTTACATCGGCTAACTCCGGTAATTGATAATCATCATTAAACACATGATCAGGCCAGTTTGATTGAAGTTTAACTATAACTTCTTCTGTAATTATGCTTCCAGCAACTGCTAATTTATGTTCATTAGACCACGTTCCTATTCCTACATCTCCATTTGAATTTATAGTTAAACTATTTGTTGGGGCTCCAAATTCAAGCTTAAATGCTTCTTGATAATCAGTACCATCTGAATTGCTCACTAATATAAAGGTGTTTTTTTTGTTAAGAATATCCCATGTCATTCCATTAGCTAAATCTGCTAATTTGATTTGAGTACTTGAAGAATTACTGGCGCTTGTTGTTCCTTTTAAGTAAAGAACACTTCTGCCAATTTCATTTTGAATGGTTACACCGGGAAACCAATTGTCATCTCCTCGGACAAGTATTTTCCCATTCTCAATGTGAAGTTTTTGTAGAGGATTTTGAGTGCCAATCCCAATTAAATAACTTGGATCTGATAATAATAATTTCTGATCTGAAATAAGCCATCCATTGTCTGTATTTGATTGTGTAAGAGGTTCGTTATTCCAGTACAAAACATTACCAAGATTGTATAATTTGTTACTACTATTAACAATAGTAGCAAGGGGAGGAAATGTAATGGAACCTCCGTTGGTTTCATCATTGATATCAATTAATATATCCCCTGTTGAATTCATGATACTAACTTTACTATCAGATTCATCGGTAGTTGAT
>JBDLIN010000486.1:0-1868 GCA_039714835.1 Bacteroidota bacterium
TGTATCAATTCCCCAAACCTTTATATCAGGATTTTGCTCTTTTAAATATTTTGCAATTCCGGAAATAGTACCACCTGTGCCAACTCCCACCACAAAATGGGTAATCTCACCATCTGTTTGTTCCCAAATTTCAGGTCCGGTACTTTCATAATGCGCTATAGCATTAGAAGGATTATTATACTGATCGACATACCACGAATTGGGTGTTTCTTCAGCCAGACGTTTAGAAACAGAATAATATGAACGCGGATCATCCGGTGCAACAGCCGAAGGACAAACTACTACTTCTGCTCCCATTGCTCTAAGAATATCTATCTTTTCTTTTGATTGTTTATCTGCAATTACAAATACACACTTGTACCCTTTCATAATAGCAGCTAAAGCAAGGCCCATACCTGTATTACCTGAAGTTCCTTCGATAATTGTTCCACCCGGTTTTAGTCGCCCATCAGCTTCTGCATCTTCAACCATCTTAAGAGCCATACGATCTTTAGCAGAATGTCCGGGATTAAATGTTTCCATTTTTGCTAATACTAATGCATCAATTCCTTCAACAATCTTATTGAGCTTAACTAAAGGTGTATTGCCGATAGTTTCTAATATATTATTTGCGTAGTCCATATTAAAATTAAATGTGTGCAAAACTAATAGATATTCATCAAAAAGAAAACATAAGTATCAATAAAAGTATGTAAATTTGTTGTTTATTATTGAAACGCTGATAATAGGATATAGGATATAGGATATAGGATATAGTAACTAGTAACACAAAAGCTCATAGCAAATAAAACAAAAAAACAATGAACACAGCCATCAGAGAATTAGAACCTAAAGTAATATGGAATCACTTTGCAGACTTAAATGCCGTACCAAGAGGATCCAAAAAAGAAGAACGAGTAATTCAATTTATGGTTGATTTTGGCAATAGATTAGGTTTAGAGACCATCGTTGACCCTGTAGAAAATGTCATCATTAAAAAACCTGCCACAAAAGGGATGGAAAACCGTAAAACTGTTGTTTTACAATCGCATTTAGATATGGTTTGGCAAAAAAACAACGACACTAATTTTGATTTTGATACAGAAGGCATTAAAATGCTGATAGATGGAGACTGGGTTACTGCTGATGGTACGACTTTGGGCGCTGATAACGGCTTAGGAGTTGCAGCTATTATGGCAATTTTTGAGTCTAAAGATATTCCTCACCCACCACTTGAAGCCTTATTAACTATTGATGAAGAAACAGGTATGACAGGAGCACAAGGCTTACAAGCAGGTTATTTAAATGGAGAAATATTACTTAATCTCGACACCGAAGATGATGAAGAGATCGATATGGGTTGTGCCGGTGGAATAGACATCACAGCAACCGGAAATTATAAAGAAGAAGATGTACTTGGTGACACAATAACTATGTGTCTAAATGTAACCGGTCTTAACGGCGGACACTCAGGCATGGATATTCATAGAGGTTTTGGAAATGCCAATAAGATTATGAACCGTTTGTTATATGAAACGTTTGACTTTGAAATCAATATCGTGACCATACATGGAGGAAGTTTACGTAATGCTATTCCACGTGAGAGTAATACAGTGCTTGTAGTTCCAAACGCAAAAAAGGAAGCTTTTGAGAAAAAGATTTCTGAGATTTCAGGTGCTATTAAAAAGGAGTTTAAAACTATGGATGGTGGATTAGAAATTTCGCTAACCGAATGTGAAATGGCTGCAACAAAAACAATGACTACACGCAGTCAAATTAACTTGATTAAGGCTATCTATGCCACACATAACGGTGTGTATAGAATGAGTCCTGATATGGATGATTTGACAGAAACTTCTAACAATCTAGCAAAAGTTGTTGTCGAAAAC
>JBDLIN010000487.1:0-1857 GCA_039714835.1 Bacteroidota bacterium
TTCTGATATAGATTTCTCTTCAATCATTTTTAAAACCATAGCACACGAAACCCGTCCAATTTCTAATGCATGCTGATTTACTGTTGTAAGTGCAGGTTTGATAATTTCGGAGGCAGGTTCGTTCGAAAAACCAGCAATTGAAATATCTTCCGGAACCCTAAGGTCTGTATTTTTATCCAAATACGACATCATTCCTATCGCAGTTACATCATTTCCACATATAATTGCATCGGGTATATTATCTTTATCTGCTAATATTTCCTTTAATAACTGAACACCATTTTCTGAGTTCAATTCTATAGATTTAACATAGGAGTCATCGACCATTAGTCCATTATTCTCCATAGCCTCCAGATAGCCCTTATTACGTTCTTTATACATTTCGGCAGAGAGATTACCTATAACATTAAACACCTTTTTCTTTCCGGTTTTAATAACATGTTCGGTTAGGTCATTAGCAATTCCTCTATCATTAATTGTAACCCTTGGTAATTTCGATTTTTTAAAATAACGGTCAAAAACAACAACAGGAATATTATTATCGTAATACTGACTTAAAAACGTATCTGTTTCTGACTGGAAAGATGGAGATATCAATAATCCATCAATTCTATTCATAAAAAGTCCTTCAATAGCCTCTTTTTCTAAGTCAACATCATCATGGGATTGTGTTATTATAATCCTGTAGTTTTTTTCCCTTGCCATTCGTTCAATCCCATCAATAACATCATTAAAAAACTTACGCGAAATAAATGGGACAACCACCCCTATAGTCATGGTAACACTTTTTCGAAGATTAGCAGCCAGCAAATTACGCTGATACCCAAGTTCCTTAGCCTTTGCCCACACCTTTTCTTTAGTATCCTCACCTACCTTAGGGCTATTATTCAATGCCCTAGATACAGTAGAACTATTTATGCCTAAAACTTTGGCTAAATCGTGTATGGTTACCTTTTTACTCATTATTTCTTTATGTAATACAATTAACGAAAACAATTGCCAAACATAGCAATTTTTCACATATACGGATTAATTATCTACTTTAATAATAGTTTCCAATTACTGCTGTAATAAGCAATATCTATTCTTTTTTCCAGAGATTTATCTCCTTTTTTTATTGCATATTGCTTCATATCCTTATGGATATAAAAACTCAACCAATACCCGAAATGATACTTTTCTCTGATAGATTTTGGTGTTTGATATTGCGAATACCAACTTTTATTAAAACCAAACTGCTCGTAAACCTTAAGTGCTATCTGAGAATTTTTCCAAATACCTTTGGCCGATTTCTCATGTAACTTGTGATATTTTTTATATGTAAATTTCGAGATGTCAATTTTCTCACAAACATCAGAGATTCCTAGGTACTTAAACTCTATTGTTGATTCAAAAACTTTATCTCCATCCAAGTCTTCTTCAATTTTATCAAAGAAGCCATTATTATCGGTGTCAGAATATTTAATCGTTGGAACTATTTCAGGTTCTTTATCTACCAAATCCTGAGGTTGGATATTCGGTCCTCTCCATCCTGCCCATCCCTGGTAATAGTAAGCATTCTGATCTATTCGCCAAGCTCCCCATTCTGCACCAACAAGGTGAATTCGTCCATCAAAGTTAGCTATATACAACTCTCCTTTACCCGAAAAATCGTTATCCCACTCTCCTCTGTCACCGGTAACATCGGCCTGTGGATTGTGATCTAATCCCTTATTTTTTGAACCGATACGGAAAGGATCTTTAGGGTCGTAAAACTCCACTCTTTCCCAACGGTGGCAATCATCATCCTCGTCGAAAGTAATCCAACAGCTCTCCCAGTTTGCTCTTTCAAAAGTAAGATTGTGTGCATTATCATGA
>JBDLIN010000488.1:0-1853 GCA_039714835.1 Bacteroidota bacterium
TAAATATGTGCGAATTAGCAATAAATGAACAATGTGGTAAATTGAAAGTTTGGTGTTTCAAAATGCCCAACATTTTCATATTGCCACCGTTATGCACAATCCCCCTTCGATAAAAATTCCGATGAATATTTTCGCTAACGACTTACCTTTGTGGAGAGTTCCATGTGAAGACCGGTTTTCAGAATGGTGCTTAAAAAGTCCGAGCGCAATCATGGTCTGAATGTAAAAAGTAATAAAGTTCTTTTTGTTACTTGGGTTTGAATTAAGTGGTGAGTTTGCTTACAGGCGAATATCCCGATTGGAATAATTTCAAAGTTAGAAGTTACATTCCTTGGGGCTCATATTAATTCATATTTAAATATTACATTATGAGCAAAAAGCATGTTTCACTAGAAGTAGTAAATCCAAATGCAGCTGGGATCGATATTGGAAGCCGAAGTCATTGGGTAGCTGTTGGCCAAGATGCAGAAGATGTAAAAGAATTTGGAGTTTACACAGAAGATTATCAGGAATTAAGTAAGTGGCTTAAAAATCACGCTGTCACTACTATTGCAATGGAAAGTACTGGAACTTATTGGCAAAATGTTTTTTCATTTCTAGTAGCAGAAGGTTTTGAGGTTATTTTAGTTAATGGACGCCAGACAAAGAATATCAAGGGCAAAAAGACAGACATTAAAGATTGTCAGTGGATACAGAAACTCCATACCTTGGGTTTGTTAAGCAGTAGCTTCCTCCCAGACAGTACAACAGATGTTGTCAGAACTTATTCCAGACATAGGCAAAATATCATTAAACAAGTTGGTGCAACAGTTCAAAAAATGCAAAAATATCTACGTTTGATGAATTTACGATTAGATGTAGTGGTTAATGATATTGTTGGACTTACAGGTCAAAAAATTATCTCAGCATTTGTTGCCGGAGAGAGATCAGGAAAAGAACTGGCTAAATACAGACATTACAATATTCGTAAATCAGAAGAAGAAATTGCAAAAGCATTACAATACAACGGTCGTGAGGATTATTTTTTTGCATTAAAACAAGAGTGGAAAACTTATTTACATCTGCAAAAACAGATTGATCAAACGGATAAAGAAATTAAAAAGCTACTTAAAAAAATTATCAGAAATGATGAAAACAAGAAGAAGCAGAGTGTAAAAAAAAAAGAGTATAAACGAAAAAACAAAAATGCAATAAGAAATACTGATATGAACAAAATTGGAGTTCAGTACTTTGAAGGAATAGACTTAATGGCAATAGAAGGGGTTAATGATGCTACGGTTATGGCTTTTATCAGTGAAATTGGTTTAGAAGGAATTAAAAAATTCAAAACAGCAAAAGAGTTTACCGCCTGGCTTAGACTTGCACCCAATAATAAAATAAGTGGCGGGAAAGTATTAAGTCATCATCTTCCGAAAGGTAGTAATAGACTCAAAATAGCATTACGACTATCAGCAAATGTAATAGGAAACTTAAAAGAAGGCCATTTAAATGATTTTTTCAGACGAATAAATTATAAAAAAGGACGATCAACAGCTATTAGTGCTACTGCCAGAAAATTAGCTGTGATTATTTGGAATATGCTTGCAAAAGGTGAGCAATACAAACCACCCACAGAATACTTATTCCTTGATCAAAAAAGAAAACTAAAATTGGTCTCTAGGATAAAGAAAAATATTGCTAAATTTGACCTTAAACCCGAAGATATCGGACTTGATAATACATTGATAATCAATGTGTAAATTTAACGTTAGTTGGAATTAGAAAAAATGATTGGAATAATTATAGGAATTGGATTATTTATTTTATCACTTATAATTAATCTAACAATTCCGCAAAAAGAGTTTAATGAATAT
>JBDLIN010000489.1:0-1853 GCA_039714835.1 Bacteroidota bacterium
ACATCAGTTGTCCCGGTAGGGTACTGCTGGGGAAACAGCAGGTTTTATCAAAGAACGATGTCTCAGTAAAACTATCATTTATACGACTTCGTGTCGCAACAACGGTCCAGTGTATGCGCCGTTTATTGGCACGATCTTTTGCTTTGCAAATTTCACCTCAGTTAAGTTAGTACTTTATCAGCAAAAGTCGTGACAATTACAAATGGCGTATACATTGTGTTAGGCCCACGTGCCTTTTATAGCCTATAGATCAGATTAATCTCTGACAATTCTTGACCTATTTGATGTATACCAAATAGTATTTTCTCAGTTTGTTTAGAAGAAGGTTTCTTATGTCCTTGCACATACTGAGATAATAGGGTAGGGTTCATTCCAATCTTTTCAGCGAGGAATTTAGAGTTCAGTACTTTATAATACTGGAAGAATTGTTTGAAATCAACATCGAATTGGACATTTTCTGCGGTGATCTCAATATCTTGATCTTCAAAATGTAGATTTAGAGCTTCATAGGCATTGTTAACTAATTCCGGTATTGTTTTACCTGTAGTAAAAACTGGCTGGTCTTCTGAATAAGCAGAAAATCCTGTTCCGGTTTTTTCAACGACCATATTGATCTTTTTCTTTAACTTTTTCATGATCAGCTACTTTTTAATACCTGCATCTTTCAAAATTCTATTTTCCATGCCTTTCCCAATTTCTTGACTCCCGTGATTGGGGAAGATAACAGTTCCAGGCTTTCTATTATGCCTCATTTTAACATGAGATCCTTTCTGTGAGATAGGATACCAACCATCTTTGGTTAGGATTTTGTATAACTCAGAACATTTCATTTATTGAATCAAGTTACCCAGCAAAGGTAAATTATAATTTACTTTTTATCAAGGATTTAATTGAATTAGCGGCATTGGGCCTAACGGTTCAGTATATGTTTTGTGGCGACATTTGATGCAATGTTTTTCCGATTTTCAGAGATGCTTAATTAGCCCTATTATGCTCATAATTAGTGATGCAGAAGCCATAAAATATATACATTGTTAGCCTTCGTTATTTTGTGTCAATATTTTTATTTCATCTGTTGAATTTCAGCGATTAATCCTAGGAGTTCATCAATTTGAGATTTATATCTTTCAAGTTCGCTATTTTGATCAGAGATATTATGTTTCATCATGAATAATTCATAAAACACTCGAGGATTCTTGTAAAACTCATTTTCTTTGCTGGATCCATATTGAAATTCTAGATTTTGTCCAATAAGATTTGATGCAATTTCTTTACTTACAATTATTGGCATGACATAATCTAAGAACTGACGGGTTTTATCCTTAATTCTTTCCTGTGTGCCAAGTTCGTAGCTCTCTTTACTCCCATAATAATATGACAAACTTTTCCTCAGTGAATCATTCCTAATAAGATCAATTGATTCTGCAGATATCATATTGTCGAAGGCTACAAAATTTGGCCTAAATACTTCAAAATACCCAATCGTGAAAAGTAATTGCAAAAATTCGCTTGCCCGATTGCTGTTATCCATTTCAGAACCAAGCAATTCAATTCCTTTTGTGATACAACTATCTTTTTCATAATTGAAAGCAATAATATATTCAATTGTGTCAAGGTCTTGGAGTAGACTCAATCTTATATCCTCAATATAAGCAACTTCCCTATTCTTTAATATCTGCCTGTGATTCCAATTATTTATTTGCAGGGCTATCAAGATACCTAGTACAATGAGAATAATTTCTCCTATGGCATAAAAAATGTAATTTCTAAACTTATTTCCCTTAAAAATATTCTTTCGGAGTTTGCGGAGTATTGTAATCATATCCAACGAGTTTATTTTATGAAGGCTAACG
>JBDLIN010000490.1:0-1852 GCA_039714835.1 Bacteroidota bacterium
GAGCATTTCGATAGCTTTATGAGGATTTTTCTTGTAAGTTTTTAATAATTCTCTTTCAAATCTTACAGTTTCTCTAATGATTCTATTTTGAAGATAATCATTCTGAAGATTAACTTTCGGATAATTCTGAAAGAAATTTTCCTCAACTTTATTGACTGCAGAGACATAATTCCAATATGCATGTGAATCAACGGTATCGAAAGTGGATTTTAGAGGATTCAAATGTAACTCGGTGGCAGATTGATAATCAGTGTTGGCAAACCCTTGTGGGATTTCTTTTAATCCTAAATACAACGGAGTATAAAGATTTACTCCAGGTCTATAATATGCCAACCATACTAAAGTTCCTATTTCAACCGGCATATTTTTTCTGAGTTGAACTACAAAACTATATTGTGTTGAAGGACTGCAAATTGTTGCATAATTTTCTTTATGAGGATCCCCATTTTTATACATATCCGATTTATCTAATTCACATCCTTCATAATGATCGCTTAACACATGCATAACATCTTGAATATCTAATTCTTTATATGGTGTAAATGAGAAAGGAAGATCTTTATCAATTGCATAATTGTCTCTGGATAATAAATTTATACCCCTCCATATTCTATTTATATTACCAGGATGATTTATGGAGCTTAATGAAGTATAAGCTTTCGCAAAATTGAATTCCTTTCCCTCTTCAGGATTGTACCAATCATTTTTTATTGCATAAGTTATAATATCTGGTGAACCAAGAAAATTTGTCGTATCATCTAAATTTATTTCACCTATTGTATAATAGTTTGGTATTACTACAACTTTATCATCAGGTACTCGTTGTGCAATCCAATGTTTTCCGAATATCGCAGAAAAAATCCATGCTTCATTTTTATCGGCAAAAGTATATGTTCGCCCAGATGAAGCGTAACCATACTTATCAATTAGACTAGCGGCAATTCTAACAGCCTCTTTTGATGTATTTGCTCTTTCAGCTACTAATTTTCTCAGCCAATAAAGAATACTGCTTTCTGTAGTATCAGGATTTTCTTCTCTTGAAGGACATCCATTTGATGTAACAACAAGACCATAATCATTTATAAAACTATCTGCTACTTTCATTCCTGGCAATTCTAACCAGAGAAAGCCATTTGTCTTACTTACTTGATCAATTTCACCCTGTCTATTGAAATTAACAACTTCGTCATTTGAATGTTTTTGAGATGGGACTTTGTATAAATTAACAATCTGTTCTCCTGAATCATCTTCATTATGAGCAACAATTGTTGAACCATCAGCAGAAACATCTTTACCAACAACTACAGTAAAACAATTTAAATCAATTTTTTCCTGTGCAAATATGCTTGGGAAATAAAATAATGCAATAATTATAACTCTAATACTATAATTATATAGATGATCAAGTGTCATAATTAACTCCAATCTTTCATTTACTGAAATGAATTCTTAGAAACCTTTGATAACTGTCATTCCGGTTTTTACGCTTTTGCCATAGGTATCCCTTCGGGATTGTGAAATACTTGCCCGAGGCAAGCGGGCCGGAATCTGCCTATTCTAGAAGATTCCGGCCTTCTGCCGACAAAGGCAGGCACAAAAGATAGCCGGAATGACAGCGTTTTATGTGGTTATGCAAAGGTTCCTATTTAATTATTGCAAACTTACCAATCTTCACATCACCGGTCTGCTTTGATTCTACTCTATAGATATAATAACCTGCTGCTACTTCCAATCCTTCCTTTGTCCTCAAGTTCCAATGAACCGTTCCATTCGCCGATGAATTTAAATCCCATTGATTCTCTCTATTTGCCACTGTATTATCTACTTCTATCTCATCTACCAATACCCCACT
>JBDLIN010000491.1:0-1846 GCA_039714835.1 Bacteroidota bacterium
CAATTACATAACCAGTTTTAGGATTTATTTCTCCAGCAACCACCACTTCCAAAATGTAATTATGACCATGACCATATTCATTATTACATTTATCGTAAACCTCTTTATTCTCTTCATTCGTAAGAGATTCATTTACTAATTTATGTGATGCGCTAAAAACCTCGCGTCGTGTTACATACAACATTTGTTAACAAAGTTATTTTTCAATCTCTTGTATAATTTGGTCTACATGACCAGTTACCTTAACTTTTCTATAGACCTTTACAATCTTTCCCTTTTCATCAATGAGAAATGTCGATCTTTCAACACCCATATACTTTCTGCCATACATGCTTTTTTCTTTCCAGACTCCATATTTCTGAATGACTTTTGTATCAACGTCACTAAGCAATGGAAAATTTAGATCGTACTTATCTCTAAATTTAATATGGGAAGATTGTGAATCTTTACTAATACCCAAAACAGCAACTTTAAGTTTATTAAAACTAGAAACTGAATCTCTGAAATCACAAGCTTCTTTAGTGCAACCTGATGTATTATCTTTTGGATAAAAGTAGAGAACTACCTTTTGTCCAATAAAGTCTTTTAAAGATATTTTATTACCGTCACTATCTGGCAAAGTAAATTGTGGGGCCTTTTTTCCTTCTTCTAGCATTTCCTCTCACTTTCACAATATTTTTAATATTCAGTAATGGAGAACCTTAATAACAACTAAGTATCCTCTACATTAATTTCTGTAAAGTTTCTTTGATCGTTTCATAATTAGGAATATTACTTCCATCCTCTAAAACCTCAGTGTACCGAATGATTCCATCTTTATCAATCACAAAGACAGAACGCTTAGCAACACCATAATAATCAAAATTGCCAGGTAAGAATACATCGTATTGAACACCATACCTTGCAGTAATCTCTTTATTAAAATCACTCAATAGCGGGAAACTGAATTTATGCTGATCTGACCATAGTTTAAGGGCAAAAGCACTATCTACACTTATACCTAACACAGTGGCATCATACTGAGTAAAAGAATCTAATTCATCTCTTACAGAACATAATTCATTTTCACAAGGTTCTAAATTAATTAACGGAAAAAATATAAGAACTACATTTTTATTCCCTTGAAAATCACTTAATGTAATATTTTCAAAAGAATCACTTTTTAAGGTAAAATCTGGTGCTAGATCTCCAACATTAAATTTCATTTTAGTACCCTGTTAATCTAATTTTCTGCCAATTTTTACAGTTACTTGGTATTCTAATTCTCCATCTTGAGTAACTCTTCCTCTTTCTTCAAGAACTTCAAACCATCCTACTCTTTTCTCTTGATGAGCTTCTTTTACCGCATTTTTTATTGCATCACTAGAACTTGTATTTGAAACTCCAACTCTTGTAATTATCTCAAATGATTTAGACATTTCGACTCCTTTCAGTTGAATTATGTTGTCTAATATTTGTAGGGCTTTTAATTTAACTTTTTTTACAATAATATTAAAGAATTAAAAAATAATTTTATTTATATTAAGTTTAAATAAGATAGTAAATTAAAATATTTGAATAAATTTAAAAGGTCATTATTTAATTGGGAAAGAATAAAGCACACGAAAAGTTTGAGGAATTTTTAAAAACTGATAAACATAGAATTACACCTGAAAGGTTTGAGGTTCTTGACTATGCTCTTGAAAGTGGTGGACATTTCAGTGCTGACGAGTTATATCAGGATATGAAAAACAGAAATTCAAATATTTCAAGAGCAACTGTTTATAATTCCTTAGAATTACTAGTAAAATGTGGGATGCTAATTAAAAGGAATTTTGGGAAGAATAAATCGTTTTATGAATCAACA
>JBDLIN010000492.1:0-1841 GCA_039714835.1 Bacteroidota bacterium
GCAAATGGTTCGCATGAGAGAAACTGCCCAACTAGAACAATCACTATTACAGTGAAATGTTTTACTCCACTTCGATTATACACTAAGTACACCTATTGATTGCTATTCAAATCAAAAACTTATAATCAAAAATAGTTAATTCTATCGTTCAATATTATAAGTTAGTTAATTTTTCCTTAGCTTGGTTTCTCACTATTGCTAGATCCATTCCGTTATCATTACAATTAGCAACTTTATCATATGTTTTTTTCGCTTCAGTTTTCTTACCACTTTTTTCGAGTGCTATTGCTTCACGGTACCATGTATATGGACTTTCCCTATCAGCTACAGTAAAATGCTTTGATGCTTTTTGATAATTTTCCTTTTCAGTTTCTAACATTCCCATTACTAGATTAAGAAATTGCTTCTCATAAGGATTTCCTCTTTTCTCAATAGCATCATTACATACCGTTAGGCCAGACTCAGCTTTATCAAGATCTCCTTTCAGTAGATCATGAAGACAAAGATTTAAATCTAAATATAATTGATAAGAAATTCTGTCTGCGTCATTTAATTCAGCATTTTTGATAAAATTTCCGGCTTTTTCATAATGATTCTTTGCTTCTTTAAATTTTCCGATTTCATCTAATAACCAGCCGGTATTTAGATAACTAAACAATACATAGTTTGGAGATTCTTTAGTCTTAGCCAATTTGATTCTTTCTTCAAATGTTGCCAGAGTTTTATCTATCTTATCTTCATATACAAAAGATATAGCTTTTAGATAAAGAGCACCCATTTTTTGGTTAATATTAAGTGCTTCATCATAATATTTTTGATAATATTCTCTTGCCTTATCAAATTCTTCCATAAAAATATAATTATCACCAATGCCTGAAAAAGCCATCACAAACTCTGGGTCAACATTATATGCTTTTTCATATTGAGTGATTGATTCTGTGTGTCTGCCTCTTTTTAAGAGAAATTCCGCATAAGAATCATAAGGATTTGCTTCATCTGGAATTAGAGTCACATATTTCTTATAAGATTTTTCTGCATCAACATAATTTCCCATGTCATCATAGAGATAACCTAAACCGTTATAACTAGGTGCAAAATTTGAATCCAAGTTTACAGCATTATTAAAATGTTCCAGAGACTTTGCATAATTCTGAACATTATAATAATAATAGCCACCAGCAATATCTTGAACACGCTTATCATCAGGATACAATTTTAATAGCCCATCAAGTTCAGATTTTTGCTTTATACCATCACCATCTGCATTCGCTACTCCATAGAGGATAAGATATTTTTCACCATCTGATACTTTATCAATTAAATCAGATGCTTTAGCAAGGTTCTCTCTGAATGCTTTATAACCACCACCAGAATTTGCACGATAATAATAAGCATGTGCAAAGTTAGAGTCCAGTGCAATTGCACGGTCAAAAAGTTCTGCAGCCTGAGGTGTCTTCAGATTTTCTAATAATTCCCTACCTTCCAAAAACAGATTTATTGCTTCTTCTGAATTTGATGTAATAGGGATCTCATTGTTTTTCAATGGCTCACCACACTGCATAAAAAATACTACTGTAAGAATTACAAAGAATAGCAACGAAATTTTTGCATTAGTATGTTTCATTTTTCCTCCCTTTGTTGTTATTAGTAATTATTATCTCTAACCACAATTACCTTGGGAGAAGCCCCATAGTTACAGAAGAAGAAGTTCCAGACAAAATTCAGAATGTTTCTCTCAAGGAGGAATAATTAATTTTATCTCTATAAAAAGTATATAAGAAAAGAAAGTGAGGTTATCAAGATATATTTATATTTTATATTTAGATATTATGTCCATTTAT
>JBDLIN010000493.1:0-1838 GCA_039714835.1 Bacteroidota bacterium
TTTTTAAATTGACACCAAAATAAATTCTGAGAATAATATTGTATCGATATAAAATCAATATTCATCATCCCCAAAATTCTTCCTTCATAATTTTTTTGATATTTAAGCCCTTGATAAGCTTTTCTCTCCAAAACTACAGTTACTAAAAAAAAAGAATTGTTGGTGGAATGAACTTGTACCAATCTGTTATGGATTCATTCGAACTGAAATTTGATATCCTACTTTGCTGTTCTGTTACGATATATGATCAGAGTAATTGTATTTAATATGATGGTTACAATAAGAAGAACTGCTGAGACAAATGCCACAGCACTCATTGTGTCCATAAGAGCAGACCAATCCGCAACTTTAACACGATGATTAATAGAGAAAATCTGGAAACACAGCGAAAGAGCACTAGCACTGATACTCATAATGGAAAGTGCGACCCAGTTCCTTTGGTCACGCTTCCCATATCGCATGAGATTAACAACAGGAAGTATCCAAGCTAATAGGCCAAGCACGAGACTGCTAAGATTAAGCAAAACAATCATACATATTCCTTCAAAATTCTCTATCATTTTAGCAAGCTAACGTGGGCGTAAGCTACCCGCCGACTTTATAAACGCACCCAAATTTTACCCGAAACTAAACACGAGAAAATTGCGCCGCATCCCCAGATCTGAAGGCAGGACAGCTTAACGCGGGGATAGGTGCGTTCTGAAATTTAATCGTGTTCACTCTTATTTTCTAAGCTATGTCTTTCTGCAATATGTAAATTTATGATTATCAAAACGGAAATTGATACAAAAAACGAATTGAAGAAGTTGCTCCTTGTAGAACTTACGTCCTATTACCAATATTCAGGTTTATTTAATGCTGCTACACAATACGAATCACCAGCAATTGGTTTGATTTCATGACTAACCAATGATTGGCCAAGCCACCCTTCTGGATATGTTAATTTCAAAGGGGCTTTTACTAATTTCTCAGCAATGAGACTAAATCCAACTTTAGAGTAGAAAAAAGGATCACCATAAGTAAACACCAACTCTACTCCACACTCTTTTAAAGCGCTAAGACCGAAATTGATCAACTTCTGACCAATTCCTTTCCCTTGAAAGCTTGTGTGTATTGCCACGGGAGATAAAAGAAAAGCATTGACATCGCTTTCAAACGTCAGTTTAGAAAAAATGATACTGCCGATGATTTGCTCATTTTCAGTGGCGACAAAACAATAAAAATCATGACTGTCAGTATTAACCATCAAATCATAAGCTAAATTCCCGATTAATAAGCCTTCCGATTTCCCTTCTGAATCTGAAAAGGTCTTAGTGAATAACAGTTTTATTTCTTCAATGTTGCCTGGGTGATATGTCAAAAGTTCCATTTATTTGCCTTTATCTAGTAATTTCCCCAGTGTTAACTCCCCAATTTGTCCCTTGTATTATTTGTTCCAAAAAGCGCCTAACCCGTGTTAAGGTTGCTTGTGGTGCCCTAGAACTTATAGATTCCAGGCAGCCTGAATTTTTTAGATTGCCAAAGTTTGATATAAGGATATTTGCGATCCTGACCTAATTATACCGTCTCTGGACAGATCCAATCTTATCTATAAAACGTTCACACGCCCAAAACATCGGGGGATTTTTCATGTATAATGAAATTCAGGTATTTTTTAACGAGGAATGTTCGGCTTAATATCCCGTCAGGCTGCCTCACTGCAAACCAAAGTACAGAGAAGACAGCATAGGAATGGGTCGCGATGAATTTAGATTGTGTATATTTTATAGTAAAAGATATGGGAAAATCAGTTGCTTTTTATGAAGCGCTCTTAGGTCAGGTAGTTACTTCAAAAAACC
>JBDLIN010000494.1:0-1824 GCA_039714835.1 Bacteroidota bacterium
TTCAAACTTTTTTAATTATGTGGAAAACCGATGTTGTTAATACCACAATCCGTAACTTAATTTTACAATAAACTGATTAGACTCGAATTGCCATCTCTCTTGAGTGATTTTATTTATGTTATGATTATAAACAACAAATAGATCAGTAAGCGGATTAATTGTCCAACGTATTCGAGTATTAGTGCCAAACAAGTTACTATCATTATCATATTGAATAAAGCTGCTCAACTGCAGATTAGGTGAAAAATTTAGTTGTAACCTACTGCCAAATAAATCCTGTTGAAAAGCACCCTCTGTTAGGTCAACAATATTTTTTTCATAGTGAAAATCAAGGATAACATTACTTGTAAAACGTAAACTTAATGAAAACTCAAGATTATCAAGAGTTCCTGAATAAAAAGTTCCAAACCACCAGGTTGCTTCACAACTTATTGGGCGCTTGCTTGCCGTTTCAAATTGAAGTCGATAACGCATATAGTGGTATTCATCCGCCGGTAAAACAATGCCATCTTCAATTTCAAATGGTTCAATTAATCTCTCACCAACCGGTCGAATATTGAATTCAAATCTATCACCACTTTCCATCAAGAAGTAAATCGGTGCAGTAAATAAACTGTAACTCTCCCATTGGTTATTCAAATCAGTTACTAGTCTAGACCAGCTTTCAAAAAAGAACTGACGAATAAAATTCAATTTTGGACGGGGCATATAAGAAAATCCTAACTGATAAATTTTTACACCTTTACGAGGTACAAAGCCAAGAGAAGGCTGAAATGCATCTCCGATGTATTTATAGATCAATGCAATATCAAAGAGATCATTTGGATAATCGATTTTGAAACCATAAGATTTTTTATCCCCTGTCATATCTGGACGATTGTTGTATAATCCCCAAAGACCAACTAGAAAATTCTTATCACCAAACAGATCATTCATTTGATATGTAAAATCTGCACCAAGCAGCCAACTATTTTTTAATCCGCTTGGATCACCACCTGTAGCGATAATCCCTACATTCGACTGTTCAAAAATATTCTGCTTAACGCGAACAACTCCCATTCCTGCTGATGAAACGAGGGAATCAACTTTATTAGTGTGAACATATAATCCGCCGAAGTTTGTATTTCCAACTTTTCCGTTCAATTTGGTCCCGAACGTTATTGGTACTTGCTCTCCTTCATACAGACCAATTCTTCTGCTGAAGAAGGGGATAATATCCATATGAAGACCTAACCCAAAATCATAAGTATCTGCTCCTTCCAAAAAGAATGTTCTTTTCTCAGGAAAGAAAAGAGGGAATCGAGTTAAATTAGTTCTTCTAGTATCTACCTCAGTTTCGGCAAAATCGGTATTAATGGTAAGTGTTGCCGAAATATCAGGAGTAATTCTTTTTGTAAGATCACCACTTATATCAGCATCGAATACTGTTTCTTCACCGTAATTTTTATGGAAACCAGTTACTGGAGAAATTTTCATTAACAATCCTAGACCTAGATCGAAATCAGGTATATTTTCAATTCTTCCAGCTCTGCTTAAAGTGATAACTCGATAATCTCTTTTTAAGGCGGTCCATCTATCTTTCTCTAATAATCTTTGTATTCTTCGCTCAATATTAAAACCCCATTCATGCAAACCGCTCTTAAAGCTTAAAGTTTTTGCAGGAATTATTATCTCAGTGCTCCATCCATCAGCAGTTATTGATGTTTTTGCGTCCCAAACACCATCCCAATTCGAGTTCTCATATTCCCCGCGGTTGGCAACAATTGCATCATATCTGGCTCCAAATGGATTAACAGAGAAAATATAACCATTACGTTCATCACG
>JBDLIN010000495.1:0-1820 GCA_039714835.1 Bacteroidota bacterium
ACAATTTTATGGGCATACTATTTGCCTTCAAGGTATCAAGCCAAACAAATTCTTTAATCCTTTGGAGGAACAATGAAACGCATTTTAATTATTTGTCTATTATTTCCAACAATATTTTTCGCTCAGTATTGGGGAGAGCGTACAACTGAACAAAGTTTTGAGCAGTCAGATCTATTTTTTAAAAGTCATTTTCTAAACACTTTTGGAGTGAAATATTTTAAGGATATCTCTGTGGGAATGATAGATGATCCTTTTTTGAATCTGCAGCTTAATCCAGCTAATACTCCAGATCTCGGAAATAAAGAAATTTATGTTTATTTAGATTTTAGGGGTGATAGAACTGAAGAAGCAATTATTGAAAATTATGCTGCCCCTGTTTACGATGCCTTATCTTCATATGCGCCTCCAATTGATAGAAGATGGCATTCTGAAACTCGAACAGAACCTGAGCCATTAGTTTCTCTCGGTATGTTAACATATCCGATAGAAAGCTTATCTAAAAAGTTTTACGTTGGAGGTACATATCAATTACTGCTGAAAGAAGAAAGTTTTTATTCAATGCCAATTGGAATTTATAACTCACAATACTACTATGATTCTTTTGGACGCGAGGCACATGTTAAAGACAGTTATCATATAACTGATCATCATATGGGCAGTGATGAAATGATAAATGAAGGACATTTATATTCAGCTTTTGCCGGTTATAATTTTAATGATGATTTAAAAATTGGATTATCAATTAATGGGGTAGCACATTCACGTCAAGGAAATCATTCTAATTCCTTTAGAAGTGAATATTATAATATAGAAGATCAATGGAGTAACTCTGATTTTACTCAACGAAACCAAGATTATAGTCATCTCGATATAAATACTGGTATCATTTACAATTTAACATCTAACTTTTCCAGTGGTATAAAGTTCGGTGTGCTCTCCGGGAATATTGATCAAAATTATATTCAAGAGTATTCATATTTTTCTCAACAAAATACTCCTGAGGAATCTCCCGAGTGGAATCTGCATGCATCAAATTCATCAACTGTACAGAACTGGAATCATGACGGCAATACATATTATTTCCGTGTTCACTTTACACGAAAATTAAAAGGTGACAATGAAGCTTCAGGATTTTATCGTTACGGATATTCTGATATTAATACCTCAAATCACTCAGTAATCGATGACACAACTTATTATTCTAATAGGTGGAATAATGAAACTCACTACGGATCATCTTCTGTTTTGGATATTCGAAATGGATTAGGTTATAGAAATAGATCTGCACATGAGGCAATGTTAAATTTTAAGTGGCTGCTTTCTGAAAAGAGTATGCTTACAGCAGGAGTCTATTTCAATAGCAACAAAACTAAAATCTTTACATCTGAACCTGTAACAGTAAATAGATATTCAAGTTATGATCAGGATAATATACAAAGATTATATGAAGACAAGGAGTTGTCGTGGGAGCATGAATCTTCCGAATGGTCACTACAAATCCCAATTTTATTTAATTTTGAGTTTAATGAATATTTTAGTATGATGATTGGTCTTAATCGAATTTTTGAAAGCTGGAATATAACTGATGTTACAACCGCCCTTTTCAATGAAAGAGTCAGAACAGAAAATGGAGAAGAAACAAAGCATACAAACTTTGGTGAAAGATATTTTCAACCGGATAGAGGTATAACAGAAGATCATACAGATATTGTTACTAGATTTAGCGCAAAGCCGTCAGATGCATTAAAAATTAGTCTTCTTTTAGATCCTCAGTTTGAAAACTCTTTTAGAATTGCTCAATGGTGGTTAAGTTTTGAAGC
>JBDLIN010000496.1:0-1817 GCA_039714835.1 Bacteroidota bacterium
CCAACTTCAATTACTGTGGTTGATATTAAAACATCAAATTCTTTATTTGCAAATTTGAGCATGACTTCACGTTTTTCATCCCAACTCATTCTACCGTGAATTAATCCAACATTGAACTCGTTAAAGGTAGAATCTTTCAAATCGTTATAATAAGTTTCAGCAGCTTTTAGATCTAGTTTTTCTGACTCTTCAACAAGTGGATAAACTATAAAAACCTGGAAACCTTCTCTGATTTTATCTTTTGTAAATTCATAAATCCTTTGAAATCTGTTTTCACTTCGCAAATATGTTTTTATTGGGATTCTCTCTTTCGGCAATTCATCGATAATGGAAATATCTAAATCTCCATATAAAGTCATCGTTAGTGTTCTTGGAATAGGTGTAGCTGACATAACCAATACATCTGGAGTAGATCTTTTTGAAGTGAGTTTCGATCTTTGAGCTACTCCGAACCTGTGCTGCTCATCAATTATAGCAACACCAAGGTTGCTGAATTTCGACTTTTCTTCAATTAAAGCATGAGTCCCGATATAAATTCCGGTTACACCTTCTTGAATTTTAGAATGTATTTCCTGCTTCTCTTTTGATTTCTGACCACCGACAATGAGTTCAATTTCAACAGGAAAATCAGTGAGCATTTTCTTGATGTTTTCATAATGCTGAATTGCTAAGATCTCAGTAGGAGCCATAAGTGCTGCCTGCTTTCCGTTGGATATTGCTATCAGCATTGCAATAACAGCAATTACAGTTTTTCCACTTCCTACATCTCCCTGAATAAGCCGATTCATTGGAGCAGAAGATTCCATATCGACTCGTATTTGGTGAAGCACTTCCATCTGAGCTTTTGTTAGTTCAAAGGGGAGAGAATTAATAAATCTGTTTAATAGTTTGCTATCAAGATTAAAGCTGAAGCCAGTAGTTTGTGTATGATATTTTTGCTTCTTTATTGCTATGAGGGATTCAATGTAAAATAACTCTTCATATTTCAATCGTTTATCTGCTCGTTCAAGTATTTCATTACTTTCAGGAAAGTGTTTATTGCTGACAGTAGTTTTTATATCGAGCAAATGATTTTTTTTTATAATTTCAGATGGTAACGTTTCCTCTAGCAGCTCTGAAAAAGATGTTACTGTTGAATTAATTAATTTTCTGATACTTAATTCACCAAGATTACTTTTCTTTAATTCTTCTGGGACTTTATAGAAAGGAATGATTTTACCGGTATGAAGAAATTCATCAGATTCGTTTGAAGTAAGTTTATCAAAATCAGGATGAGCAAATTGAAGATGATTATACTTAGTAATAACCGGCTTAGCAGAAATTGCGTAGTATTCATCAGGCTTAAATCGATCTCTAAAGTATTTAATACTTCTGAACCAGACACATTCAAAAAATCCTTGTTCATCCTTCATTGATACTTTAAAAATGCTTTTTCTACCGTAATGAATTTCTTCTGTGTCTACAACTTTGCCGATAATTGTAATTTCCCCTTTAAATCCTGATGCCACATAGTTAACAACTTTTGATGAATCAATTATTGTTGTACGATCAAGATATCTGTAAGGGAAATAATAGAGTAGATCATTAATTGTTTTGATGCCAATTGAAGAGAAAAGTTCGGCTTTTTTAGGTCCAACAGTTTTAAGATATTGAATTGAACTATCAATATTAATAGACATACATACTTCTTTTAATGAGTATCTAAAATATAAAAAACAGAAACTTCTTAAAAATTAGAAAAACTGTCATTCTGACGGAAGTCAGAATCTAATGAAAATATTGTATATTTTTCTTTTGGCTTGACCCAAAAGAAACAA
>JBDLIN010000497.1:0-1814 GCA_039714835.1 Bacteroidota bacterium
AACTGGGATCAAACTCTATAAATAGACTATCGTTAGGTTTTAGGTATAAATTAGCCCATCCATTTTCATAAGAAATAGAAACATCTTGAGGATGGAATAACTCAAATTCAGTTCTGAAGTAACCTAAGGAATCAATAATCTCATTTTGAACAATATCTCCAATTATAGTTTTTCCAGAAAATCCTATTATCTTCAATTTATTTTCAAAATTACTTACTTTCCCCGTAATTATAGCTTTGCCTTTGAAAAGCTTAATCTCTTCCTTTTGAGAGATATTACAACCAACTAAAACACTTAAAATGGTAATTAACAAGAGATTTTTCATGTTATCCATGGACTCCCTAAAGTATATTTATTATAAATCACTTTGCTGTATCATAACTAATTTTCGTATCTACCATAAGTGTATCATTCAAGTATCCCTTAATATTACTTAACAAACCATTTATATTAAAAATGAAAAGCTTTTTCCTGACTTTATCTGTATTGTAATTATCAGTATATGTTACAGTATTAGGACTCGATATCACATATTCCGTTTGATGATAACTTTTCATATAATCATTTATTAAGCTTTGTTTTATTTTTACCGGTTCATAAGAATAATTAACCTTTATGTACTGTTCATTCATTTTAATGTCTGTAAATTTAGACATCACTCTTCCTTGTAAGTCATAGGTATATATCCAACGTTGGGTAGCAGATTCAACAATAGTAGTATCATTTTTATAACTATAGTCTTCCCATTCAAATTTAGATAACTTACTCGTATCGTTTTCATTCCAGTAGCTTAATATATTTTTGTATTTCTTTTTAAATGTAAAGTCATCCATTCTAATTATTTTATCATTATCATATTCGTAATCTTGTCGAATTGTATAGGGTAAGCAACCAACTGTAGTGCATTCATTTGTTGTTTTGGAAATGATTCTGCCTTTTTCATCAATCTTCAGAAATGTAGCACTATCAACTTTGGATTCCGATACTATATGGCGGACAAATGAAACAGATCTAATATTATTTTCCCGGAATAAATTTCTTTCGGTTTTTGATTGGAAGTGGTGCAGCTTATTATATAAAGCAATTTCTAGCATTCCCTCGTTACCGATTTGTGGCGCTTCATTTTCACTCTGACAACCAATAATGGTAAGAAATAAGAATACAAAAAAACTAAAATGAATAAGAAAGCCTTTATACATATTGCCTCCAAATAAAGGTTTAATAGCTAAAGGATGCATAGCTCTTTTTTATGTATATAAAAATAACAATTTATATCAACAATCCTATAAGTACTTATACTCATTTTTATTTTATGTCCATTTAGCAATATATTGGCAGGTAGGGCAATACACTATTTGGTGAAATGTACGGATTATTAGAAGTGTGTTTTAATCTTATACTGGTCGCATTTTGCGACCAATTCATTTTTATTTTTTAGTTTTCTGCCACCGTAGGACCGGGGCAGGCAATATCCCCAGGTTCTTACGTTGCTGAAGTTTTACGTTAACTACAAATACTTTTTTAGATTCATATAATCATTTGCAATTTTTTGGAAATCTGATTGATATGGAATATTAAAGTAATATCCGTTTGGAGATATAAGCACTTTTGTTGGGAAACCAATGACTGAATAATTCTTTTCAATTTTATTATCCGACATTATAACGGGAAATTTGTAATTATTATTTTGGATAAATGCTATTACGTTCTCCTCAAAATCTCTTGATGCAATTGTAATGAGAACTATTTCAGAGTTTTTGTTTTTACCATTTTCCAAATAAAAGGAGTTAAGTTTTGGCAGTTCATCTCTGCAT
>JBDLIN010000498.1:0-1780 GCA_039714835.1 Bacteroidota bacterium
GATTGGACAAAAGAAGAATTGGATGTGGTTTTTCAAAGAGCCGTAGAATTAAAAGAGCAGTTTTATAATGAAGACCCTCATCTTCATCTTCCTTGGAAAACTCTGTTTATGATATTTTTTGAGCAATCAACCAGAACTAGAAATTCAATGGAAGCTGGAATGACTCAACTTGGTGGTCATGCACATGATTTAACTGCTGATAAAATGCAGCTCTCCCATGGTGAATCAGCTAAAGATACTGCTATTATTCTTTCACGAATGGGTCATGGTATTGCTTCACGTAACTGTTTTCATGGGATTGGCAAAGATTATCTTGCTGAAATGGCAAAACATTCAACTAAACCAGTTATGTCTTTGCAGGATGATGTATATCATCCATTTCAAGGTTTAGCTGATTTAATGACTATATTTGAGAAATTTGGAAATAATGTAAATGGATTGAAAGTCACAGTTTCCTGGGCATATGCTGATACTCATTCTAAACCACTCTCAGTTCCTCAAACACAGGCCCTCCTCTTCCCCCGTTATGGCATTGATCTTACAATTGCTAATCCAAAGGAATTCCCACTAAGCAAAGATATTATTGACCGAGCAAAGAAAAATGCAGCAGTTGGTGGCGGAAGTTTAAAATTCACAAATGATATGGATGAGGCATTTGAGGGTGCTCAGATCGTTATACCCAAAAATTGGGGCGGTTTTGGATATTATTCCGTTCAAGATTATCTTAAAAATGAAGATGAATATAAAGTTAAGATGAAGAAAACCCTTGAAAAATATCACAGTTGGATCTGTGACAGACGAAGAATCGAACTTGCAGATAAAGATGTAAAACTTATGCATGCACTCCCGGCAGATCGCGGACATGAAGTGACTGATGAAATTATAGATGATGAAAACATTTCAATTGTTTTTGATGAAGCGGAGAATAGACTTCACACAGCCAAAGCGATTATGTCGCTAACAATGTAGCTCGACTTCGCTCGCTACGAAAGAGAATAAATACAAATAAAATATCATGCCGAGCGAAGTCGAGGCATGATAGAAAGAGGGCAAACAAACATGTCTAAAGCATGGGTATACATTCTAAAATGTGCTGACGGAAAATATTATACTGGTTCAACTACTAATCTAAGTATACGACTAGCTGAACACAGAGCTAAAAAGTATAAAGGCTTTACTTCATACAGACTTCCTATTGAACTTGTTTACTCAGCAGAGTTTAATTCCTATCATGAAGCTTTTCAAATTGAACGACAGATTAAGAAATGGAGTAGGGCAAAGAAAGAAGCACTAATTAAGAATGATTATGATGAGTTACATAAATTGGCAGAATGTAAAAACGTTACTCATTATTCGAATAGGACAAAATAAACTATGTCTCGACTTTGCTCAGTGAGGTGTTATACTCTTAACTATTTCATATTTGGCTGTCAACAACCACTTGTTGACAGCTAACAATATTTAATTTTTTCTCCACTCAGGAAATCTACCAGGGGTAAAGGGTGCACCACTCTTCTCCAACACCAATTCTACTTTGTTAATTTCTTCATCAATTGTTTTCAGTGAAGTTAGAATTCCATCAAATTTACTTGCTGCGTCATCATATGATTTAATGAAAGTATTTGTTGGTGCTGCAGTTGTACTCCATAGAGCATACATTATCATGTCTACTCTATCTTTAACAGATGTTGGTCTTGCTCCTTCATATTTGGACCGTAGATTATCGCCATTCAATTCTTTATTCAAATCTTTTAGAGCCTGTTCAATAGAAATAATATCA
>JBDLIN010000499.1:0-1755 GCA_039714835.1 Bacteroidota bacterium
ATAGGGTACATTTTAATGTGGAAAATGTAAAAAGTAGAGTAGAGGACGACTTCTTAGTCTGGTAGTGTGAAAAATATTATCTACTATTTTTCATATAACCTTTTTTCGGGAAATATTCTTTACCGGCCTGCCATAAATATTTATCAATTTCTTCTAAAAATATATTTCTTTTTATACCCATTTAGCAGGCTGAATATTTCGTGCTAGACAGTATAAGTAATTTTTCAAGATTATTATTAAGTAAATAAACTTAAAAACACAGACTTTTTCCTTAAAATCAAAAAATATTGTTTGATTTTATTTATGTTTTATTATAATGCGCTATATGTTAATAAGTTATAATGTAAAATGATTAGGATGTTATTCTAATAATTTCTAAATTGTAAAAATTAATAAATTAAACCCCTTAAAATTATGAAAACAAAATTTTTTACATTAACAATTTTAGCATTTACATTTTTTGCTTGTCAGACCGATAATGATGTTATTTCTATTGAAGAATCAGCTCTAAAAGAAATTCCAGCAAAACAACCATCCTTTGTTGATTTAGGTAATACTGAGCAATCAATTTCTACTAATTCAAATAGTGAGTACTTGGCAAAATCATCTGAAACCAGAAAAGTAGCTATTTACATGGCTGAGTATATTACCGCTGGTGATAGTGGAGAATTAGGGAATGTTGTTTTTTTTATGGATAATGGAAATAAACAACTTGATGCAGATTTTGTGCCTGGATGGGCAATTGACGGAACAGATAATATTTCCTACTATGTCGATGATAATAGACCTTCAGAGGATTTGCCAGTTTCTGTGTCAAATAATGCCATTGATAGGGCTATGAATACATGGGATGGAGTTACATGCTCAGATATAGGTATGTTTGAAAGACCATTTAATAAAGATTTTGATCCCGGGTTTGTAGCAAGAACTCTAAGCGATATTATATTTAATCAATATGGTATAGAAGATTATTTTGGTGGAAGTTATGATTATTTTGCTGATGTAACTCATGTGGGTTGGATGGATGGTTTATTTTTTGATTTTATAGCTGAAAATGGATCCCAATATATTTTAGGTGTTACTTTTACTATTATTTGGGTTGGTCAAGATGCAGATAATAATGGAAAAGATGATGTAGCATGGAGAGAAATTTATTACAATGATGCATTTACATGGGACGATGGGGCTACATTTGATGTTGAAACTATAGCGTTACATGAAGCAGGGCACGGTTTAAGTCAAGCACATTTTGGAAAAGCATTCGGGACTTACGCTAACCAAAAAATACATTTTGCACCAAGATCAGTCATGAACGCTACTTATACAGGGGTTCAAACATCTATTGAAAAAACAGATAAAGCTGGACATTGCAGTAATTGGGCACAATGGCCTCATAATTAGAATTTAAAATACATTAATAAATTTCAAACCCGAGTGATTTATTTCATTTGGGTTTTTTTATTTGTAGATGTATAGTTAAGTAAAATGTTCTAATAACAAAATGCAATTATAGTCAACGGTGTAATATTACAGCTCATTTATGACTTCTAGCGATTCATAACTAATTTCCAATGCGGTTGTCAAATCTGAATAATTTATATCTTCATATCTAAATGGATGCTTCAATTCACAAACTTCCTTATAGAGCTCTGATAACTTTTGAAATGCAATTTTGTTTGCTTTTACTTTTTTATGTTCCAAAGCCCATTTAAGGCCAACAGACACATTGTTGATTAAATACATTTTTTCTTCTCC
>JBDLIN010000500.1:0-1743 GCA_039714835.1 Bacteroidota bacterium
AGAACATAGCGTTAGCGTAGTATATGTGACTTTGTTGCAGATACGTTCCATGATAGCTAAAGGGGTGAAATTGGATTGTCATATTTGTAATAAAGACACTTTGTCTTTTGTAGATAAAAAAACAAATATAAGATATTATCATTGCAAGTCATGTGAGTATATCTTTAAATCTTCAGAGTGTTATCAGGGGTTTGATGTGCAAAAAGAGCGTTATGATCTGCATACAAATGATGAAAATGATGAAGGATATATAGCATATTTTCAACGATTCATAGACTTTATATATCCTTTTATATCTACATGTAAAAGTGCATTGGATTTTGGTTGTGGTGCAAGTTCTATCTTGTCTGAGATGTTTGAGAAAAAAGGTATTTCCTGTGATTATTATGATCCTATCTACCATCCGGATGGAATGGATGATAATAAAAAGTATGATCTCATCGTCTCGACAGAAGTATTTGAACATTTACATCAACCCAAAGAGGTATTTGAATCACTTTTAAACCGTTTGGAAAAAGGTGGATACTTGGCACTTCAAACCCAGTTTCATACCAATGACATAGAGGCATTTAAAAAATGGTACTATCATCAAGATCCTACACATATAGTCTTTTTTACAGCAGAAACTTTTAGGGTACTTTGTAATATGTATGGTTGTGAATTTATCAGCGATAATGCTAAAAATATGGTTTTGATACGTAAGGCTTAACTTTTTTTGCTTTTTTGTTTAAAAGCTTTAATATTTCTAATGTGTTCTTTGTAAGTAGAAGCAAAGTCATGTTTCCCTTTTCTGTTTAACATAAAGAAGAGATAATCTGTTTTTTTAGGATTAAGTGCTGCTTTGAGTGCATCAATGCTTACTGTTGCAAGTGGGGCAGGGGGAATGCCTCCGTGTTTGTATGTATTATAATAACTTTTGTCTTGCCTTATACGTTTAGAGGTCACAGCTTTATGGGCATGTTTACCATAATTGAGCGTACCATCCATTTGTAGTTTCATCCCTCTGTCTAAGCGGTTTTGTATCACTGATGAGACGAGATACATTTCATGTTTATTGTTGGTCTCTTTTTGAATGATAGATGCAATGATGAGGAGTATTTTTAATTCAAGTGGATTGGGAGTACCACCACAAAATTGCAGTCCAAACTCATTTAACTTCTTTTTGGACATTTGAAATAACGCAGTTATCACAGCCTTTTCATCTGCTTTTCTGGCAATAATATAACGACCCGAAAAGATATCTCCTTCCAGATATTTTGTTTGAGATCGGTACTGTAAAAGCAATTTCCTATGGTCTAATTTTAGATCATTGGCTAGACGTTTAGTTAGTTCTTCACTTGTTTCTCCAGCATAAAGTTTTACACGCATGGTTTTTGCACGACTTGCTTGTAAAGTTTTGAAAAATTTAAATCGTTTAGCAGGAGTTTCATCTAGGGTATACCACCCTTTTTCAGGCGTCTCTACAAATCGAAGTAAAAGTTTATCTATCAGTGAAACACCATAGCCATTTTTATGCAGGGTATCTATGACAGTGTCTATATCTGAAGAAGGAATGTAGAATGTTGATTTTCCCATATGTACGGGGATGAAATTATAGGCTACAGGTATGAGTAAAAGTACAATAAATATTTTGATAAAAAAGCGAAGTATACGATATTTTATATGGATAAGTTTTTTCATTTTTAGCCTATAAGATTTGTTTAAATTATTATATCTAAAATTTTTATCTTATAGGCAAGTATT
>JBDLIN010000501.1:0-1730 GCA_039714835.1 Bacteroidota bacterium
AGAAATAGTTCAAAATCAGATTCTTGGTAGTGAGAGATAGTTGATGAATAATAAATTCTATTCCATTTTAGTAACACTTTCGATCATAACTATTTCTATACATGGGCAAACCAATTTAATGCCTGCTGGATTAAGTTTTTCGAATCAATTAGAGTATGCATATAACAATGATACAAAAAATGAAATATTCGAGAATTGGCTGAATCTGGATTATAGAAAATCAATATTCTCTGCAGGACTTCGTTTTGATATTTTCCAGCCAAATGATCCTGATCCATCGATAAGCAGAGGGAAAAATAGATACAGCGATATTTCTTTTAAGTACATTTCAGCAAAAATTGGGAATAGAAAAGAAGGACTAAAATTAACAGTTGGAAATTTCTATGAAATGTTAGGAAGAGGTTTAATCCTAAAAAGTTATGAAGATAGGAGTATAAGAATAGATAATAATTTACTTGGTGTCAATATTAGTGGAAGTTACGCCAATTTCAATTTAAAGATTCTTACTGGCATGGCAGAAAACATCCAAAGCGAAAGGAAAGATTTATTACACGCTGCTGATATTGAATATAGAGGAATTAAGAAATTAAAATTTGGGGCGTCATATGCATCTAATAGTCCAGATATTGAAAACGTGGCAAGAACAAACTTAGCTGCTGTTAGAGTAACTCCAAAGATTTGGAATTTTGAAATGTATGGTGAATATGGAATCAAGCAGAATAAAGATATTCAACAATCTACTTTTAATAATTCTGAATACAAGATCGGGGAAGCTATTTATGGGAATATTAATTTCTATTTGGGATCGTTTTCTGTTAGTACAGAGTACAAATATTATGATAACTATGCTTTCCAATCACATGATAAGACAATAACCTATAATACACCACCATCACTCCGTAGAGATCAAACATACATCTTATTAAATCGTCATCCTTCAGCAATGAATCAAAATAATGAGAAAGGTTTCCAATTTGAAGGGAATTATTCGTTTAGTTCAAATTCAACTTTACTTGCGAATTACAGTCAGACAAAAACACTCAGTGCGTCTTCATATTATCAACGTATTTTAGGATCCAACATTATCCAGCAGTTGCAGTTAAAAGATTTTTATTTGCAATTTACTCAAGCATGGAATTCTAAATTTGAAACCATTTTTGCTTTTGATTATAATGAAGAACTTTCAAGTAGTACTAAAAATATTACTCCAATCCTTGATAGCAAATTTTATATTGGTGATATCCATACATTAAGAGTTGTATTCGAACATCAGCAAACAGAGAACGTAGTTACAGATGAAAAGTACTTTAACCAAATTATTCAATTGGAGTATTTGCGTTCACCCAATATTTCTGTTTCACTTGTTACTGAGATGAAAACAACTGAACCTAAACCTGGCGAAATGAAAAGGGATTTTTGGGGATTTGTTATGCTTGGATATAAACTTGCCGATCATACAGATTTGAGTTTACTAATTGGAACACGTCAAGCTGGAAACATATGTGTTGGAGGTGTTTGCCGATATGAACCTGAATTTGAAGGTATAGAATTAAAAATTTTAACTCGTTTATTTTAATTTAGAGAATTCGAATTGTACCAGTCATTTCACTATAAACTAAGTTTCGACGAGCTTGAATTAAATACTCAAGATATTATTTCCTACATGGGGTATGCTGATGGAAATTTACCAGATGGATACCAAGATATTTTGAGTCAGTTGATTGATGAAT
>JBDLIN010000502.1:0-1708 GCA_039714835.1 Bacteroidota bacterium
ATTGGCACTCTTAGGTGGTTTTATGACCGTACTATTACTTCAACCTTATGTACTAGGAGATAACCTTGGGCCTCTTTTAGGTTTTAAAGTTGGGTTTGCTTGGCAGATATTGATTGGTACTGCTGTGGCATTTGGGGTTATGATGAGTGGGAAAGAAAAATATGATTAGAGCTTACTTTCTATTATATTTTTTCTTGATAGGAAATATACTTTTTATAATTTTTGGTTATTTTTCATATATTCATCCATTGTTTGACTCATTTTCTCATTTTCGCATTCAACTTTCTTTTATGCTTATTTTTTTAATCCTTCTGCTTATTTTTATGCATAAAAATAAATATAGGTATATATACATTATATCACTATTCATCGCCTCTATTTATCTATACTTTTTAAATAAACCGTTTGTTTTTATCCATAATAAAACTAAAATTAGTAAAACCTTTACACATATGCAATTTAATTTAAATTTTAGAAATACAGAATTAGATAATGTAGTGAATTTTATTGAGAAGAATACTCCAGATATAATTACACTGCAAGAAGTTACCAAAGATCATCAATATACTTTAGAAAAATTGAAAAATAGTTTATACCCTTATCAAAAGTATTGTGATTTTTATCCTGTAGTTGGAGCAGTAGCTATATTGTCTCAATACCCACTTGTTGACAATTCTAGTATGTGTTTAAAAGGTAAAGGATTATTGACTACTAAAGTTAAAATAGATAAAGACATAATTACTGTAGTTTCATTACACTTACATTGGCCTTTCCCATATGATCAATATAAACAATATGATATTCTGGAAAATATTTTCGAAGAACTAACCCCACCAGTGTTGATAGCTGGTGACTTTAATGCTGCACCGTGGAGCCATATAGTCAATAAAATTTCTATGAGTTCAAATACGAAGGTTGTTAATGGAGTAAGATGGAGTCTTGATATAGGTAAATTATTTCCCACTTTATCAATTATGAAACTACCAATTGATCATGTATTATTATCAGAAGATATATTTACGACATATATTCATAGTGAAGATTATCTTGGTTCAGATCATTTTCCTATTATGTCTGAGAATAATATTATAGATAGAAGATAAAGAATTGCTAACGTGTAATTAAGATAGAATAATTTTTCTTTGTAAAAAAATATCAATTATCTCTGACACTTATTACAAATTCTTTAATCTCTCAATAGCATCATCCAACTCTTCCTCTTTTTTAGAGAAACAGAATCTTGCTAGATTGATTCCCTCGCTGTTTTGGTAAAATGCTCTTGCAGGAACCGCAGCGATACCTGTTTTTTCCAGAAGGTTTACAACCTTCTCTTTGTCATCTTCACCTTCCAGTTTCGAGATATCAGCCAGTACATAGTAGGCACCTTTGACATATTCGGCAGCCAGTCCTGCATCATTGAGTGCTTTGATGAATTTATCTCTTTTTTTCTGATGCTCCTTGGCTACATTTTCATAGTAGGATCTTGGCAGTTCGTTCAAGCCTTTTAGTACACCGTTTTGCAGTGGTGCAGGAGGGCAGACGTATACTAAGTCGTTAAAAGCAGAAGCTGCATCAATGATCTCTTTTTGTGTGATAGCGTACCCAAGTCTCCACCCTGTGATAGAGTAGATCTTTGAAAAACCGGATATCACAACCGTTCTGCTTTTTAAACTCTCGATACTAAGTGCAGATACAAACTCAAGTCCGT
>JBDLIN010000503.1:0-1705 GCA_039714835.1 Bacteroidota bacterium
TTCGAACCCTCAGCAACACAGAATCTGAAGTTCTCCGGCTTTCCCGTAGGGTAAACAACATGACAAAATAGACGCCATTAATCATGACATCCTCTTAATAATACTGTTTCGATCCACAAAATAGACCGAATATGTATAACAAAGGAAAGTGATGCCAGTAGAGATTTTGGATTCGATATAGGAAATGAAGAACCGCTTTAAGTCAGCTGGAATATGTGAATCGGGAATACTTAATATACAATTATACACAAATCGATGGGGATTAGTCAATCAAATCAAGAATAAGAGAAGGTGGTGATAAATGGAGAGACTGTCGAAAAAGGCATTTTGATTTTTAGGGGTGTGTCTTGATTAATGGAGATCATTACCACTCTGGCTTAATTGAAGATACCATCAAATTTACGCCTGTTTTGATTGATTAGATTTGGATGAATTGTTTTTTGTCAGAAAAATAAAAGGGATGGCAAAAGGTCCGAAAACAGCACCCATAACAGCCCAAAACAATGTGTTTGCCCCTCTTTTATCAGCAATAGACCAAAGCAAAAATGCACATGCAATACATATGATGGAGATTATTATTAAGCCTGGCATAAACCAAATCCCCCTTTATTGGGTCCCTGTTTCTGAATTAGTCACTATTGTGATTAACGGTTTTCCAATTTATTAATATCCAAGTTGGACTATCTTATTATATATTTTCTATACTCGGACCACGCCAACTTCGAGAATATCCGCTATGTCATCTGATATTTTATCAATTTCTTTAAGAGACGAGCTGGAATGAATCTCAATTTTGTTTCCACTATGCAATTTTATTGATAGTCTATGTTCTTCAGATTCTCCTCCTATCGTCCTTATTTGCAAACCATCAACTTCACTAAACAGTGCTACTTTGTCGTTGTTTTTATTTATAATGCGCATATTGCCATCAAAAACAAATCCCTCTCCTTGAAAGAATACTTTTAAGCTCTTAACTATTCGTGATAATGCTAATAGCGGTGCCAATAGTATTGCCCACATGATTGGGTAGTCAGATAGTTTATTCCATACAAAATCAAACAGGTTAGCACCATCAGGCATTGATTTGATTCCCAATGCTATATAGTACCATATGCAAATGCAAATCACATAAAATGCTAAGTAGCTTAAGTTTAAAAGCTTGCTCTTAGTAATTATAATAGTCTTAGGATTGGGTCTACTGATCTTCATTTTATTGCCTCCCAATATTGTTCTATTGAACAAAACTGGTAACTGGCCAGCAAAAAACAAAACTGTTAATAATTCATACGAGGAGGGGAATAACTTCAAATCAGATCAAAAGAAACCGGGGCGTTATACAGGTTATTGAAGAAAGAGAATTAACGTATACAGGTCGGGTCCAGCCAATTCCAATTGTGATATTAGCCTTAACGAATTATAGTATAAAATGTAAATGATAGTCAATTCTAATTTAAATTGTGATTGATGGAGAACATTCCCGCTCAACCAATTGTACAGATACCATCATTCATCGCCGTCAGATAAAGAAAATCCTCCGATACAATATTGTCAATGTTTCTTCATTTCTTGACAACATGCTTTTTCCGTTCATCGGTAAAAAACCACCATGGAAGAGGGTCTCCACCTTCCATAAAATGAACAGCCGACATAAACACATCAATGACGCAGGGATCATGCCTTTGACCTGATTTTGTGCACAGCTCCT
>JBDLIN010000504.1:0-1696 GCA_039714835.1 Bacteroidota bacterium
TATTTTGACTATTTAGATCTGGATAAATTCTCAGTTCAGGAGATACGCCGGCGTTACGAAGAGTTTTTTCATCTCTATAAAATTCAGAAAAATGATAAAATTTTGGAAATAGGTGCAGGTGCTGGCTTTGCGCTAAATCATATAGATCCGAATATTCATAAATATTTCCCGTTGGATATTTCTACATATAATCTTAAACAAGTTGAAGAAAAAATTGAAGGTGAAATATACTCCGTAAGCGGGGATGTTTTTAATCTACCTTTCCCATCTGGATCATTTGATTTAATTCTTCTTTCAGAAGTATTAGAGCATCTCAATGATCCGTTGAAGGCATTAAGGGAAATTCAGCGTGTATTAAAACCTGGCGGTTCATTTATTGTTTCAGTTCCATATAATGAAAAAATAGCATATCAAATGTGCATTCACTGTAACAAACCGACTCCTACAAATGCGCACTTACATTCATTCGATCAAACTAAACTGGAAAATCTTGTTAAAGCTGCTGAACTATCTCCAATTAAAATATCAAAGTGTATAAATAAAATTGCAAATAGAATTCACTTTAATCTACTTACAAAAGCTCTTCCTTTCTCAGTTTGGAAAATGTTTGATAAAATATTTAATCGCTTAATTGACAAAGCCAGCTCGATAATTATTCTCGCTAAAAAGTAGTGGCTGTTTTTCTCTGTGTGACTCTGTGCTTCTTTGTGTGCTTTGTGTCCCAAAAGAAATTCGTATTTTTGCAGCACTCATTTTAATTGAATATGAATAACGATCTAACATATAAAAAAATATTTCTCTTTTGGATTCCCCTTGCAGTCACTTGGCTGATGATGTCAGTAGAGGGACCGTATTTATCTGCGATTATCGCAAGAATGACAGAACCCAAATACAATCTTGCTGCATTTGGAATATCATTTTCATTTGCGTTGATAATTGAAGCTCCCGTGATCATGTTGATGAGTGCAGCCACGGCACTTGTAACTAATTTTGATTCCTACAAAAAGCTAAAAAACTTCACATATTTACTCAATGTAGTAATTACAATATTAATGCTTCTGGTTTTGATTCCAAATGTGTTCGATTTTATTGCTGTTGATCTTATAAATCTACCAATAGGAGTTGCTGACATAACATACTGGGCATTAGCTGCTCTGTTGCCTTGGCCGGCAGCAATTGGTTATAGAAGATTTTACCAAGGAATTCTAATCAGAAACAATAAAACCAGATTGGTGACAGCAGGAACATTTATCCGATTGATTTTAATGAGCATAACTGCTTTAATACTTTTTCTCTACTCTTCTTTATCCGGTGCTGTAGTTGCATCACTATCATTGTCAGTAGGAGTTACAGTAGAGGCCATTGCAAGTAAACTAATGTCGTTACAAGTGATTGAGAAAATCAAATTGAAAGAAATTTTAACAGATGAAAATGAATTAACATATAAAGAAATTTTGATTTTCTATTATCCGCTTGCTTTGACGTCAATGTTATCTCTTGGAATTCACCCTGTTGTTACATTCTTACTTGGACAGAGCAGAATGGCAATTGAATCGTTAGCTGTTCTTCCTGTAATAAATGCCCTTGTATTTGTCTTTAGAAGTGTTGGCCTTTCATATCATGAAGTATTTGTTGCATTGCTTGGTAAAGATGGAGAAGGATATAAACCGTTAAGGAATTTTGGATTCTTTGCCGG
>JBDLIN010000505.1:0-1696 GCA_039714835.1 Bacteroidota bacterium
TACTCTTGGGATGAAGGAACAGTTCACCTCACTTCCTATTGGAAAAGCGGTTTTAAAGTGACAGATCTTGCTTCTGGACCAGCATCTCCATGAATTGTAAATTAAAGAAAAAGAAGAATAAATGAGTTATATAGAAAATATATTAATTGAGTAATCCAATATTAAACTTATTCAAATATAATTCTAAATGGCAGAACAGAAATTAGTGTGGGATTATTTCCACACTTTTTTCCCCTCAGCACATAGAGGACAACTAGAGGTTTAAAATAATAGATTTTATTCCCCTTAATTAATTGATAACTGATCTCCGTCTTTTAGTCCAAAACAACCAAACATATAAAACATCAATCAATATCCAGTTTAAACTAATAAAGCCCGAAAACAGCTTGTTTAGGCTATAATCGGGCTTTTTATTATCTGGCGGAGAAGGTACGAACTGAACCTCAATAAAATACAAATCTCAAGATTAATTATCAGATACAATAACACAATTATAGATCCAATTGAATTGAGATGAACTTCCTCATTGGTATAACTTATAGGATAAGTATAATCCTTTGCTACTAACAATCGAATTAATTTGACACTAACCTCCTCTATCCTTAAGTTATTTTTATAATTCCTCCTTGAGAGAAACGCCTGCCTGCCGGTAGGCAGGTTCTGAAATATTGACTGAACTTTCTCTCCGACAACTACTGGGCTTCTCCTAAGGTAATACGGTATTAGCATAAATACTTATTTGTTTCTTTTGTGGCAATAACTATTCTCGCTTTCTTTGTAAAAATTTCGCAAATGTGCTTGATATATATAAATGCGTTAACCAGTAAAAACAACTTTATACAATGGAGGAGCTATGAGAAATCTATATTCAGTTTTGTTACTTATACTTATTACTAGCCTATTCACTTTGGGACAAGTACCACAAACTACAAGTTTTCAAGGAGTATTAACTGACTCAGAAGGTACAGGGATTACAGATGGAGATCATTCACTTAATTTTAAGCTTTATAACTCAACCACTGATGGAACTATGTTGTGGGAAGAGACTCAAGTAGTATCAACAGTAGGTGGAATATTTAATGTCATACTTGGAAAAGTAAGTCCACTTGATCTGCCATTCGATGAACCATACTGGATAGAAATGAGCATTGATGGTGGAGAAGCATTATCAGCTAGGGTAGAATTAACATCCTCTTTTTACAGTTTAATGAGTAAATCAGTTGAAGATTCTACAATAAGTACTGAAAAACTGCAAGATGTGGCTGTAACGACAGAAAAACTATCAGATGGTGCAGTAACACAGGGTAAACTCCATTCCGGAGTATCATTGCCGCCTGGAGGAACAGCCGGAGGAGATTTGATTGGCAGTTATCCAAATCCGACAATAGCAGAAAATGCAGTAAATAGTGCAAAGGTAGCAGATAACACAATAACCTCAGATGATATAGCAACAAGTATTATATCCAGTATAGATGGAGTAAGTAATGATGGAGGAAATGTTGATTTAGTAGAGGGAAGTAATATAATAATAACTCCAAATGATGGAACAAACACAATTACCATTTCAGCTGCGACTGGGGCTGGTGACAATTTAGGTAACCATACTGCTTCCCAAAATATTAAATTGAATAATAAATGGTTATCAAACGATGGAGGCGATGAAGGTATTAAAATAGATAATTCTGGAAAAGTCCAA
>JBDLIN010000506.1:0-1695 GCA_039714835.1 Bacteroidota bacterium
ACCGTTAGGAAACAATATCCATAACACCTTAACACACTTATAAATACTAAACAGAAATATGAAAATTAATTACATTATTCTTTCTCTGATTCTTTTAACCACTTCAAATATTTTCGGTCAAAAAAAATCAAATTTTGGACTAAATGCAGGTTTGACGTATTCCAGTATTTATGGTTTTGATAAATCGTATATACCTCATGAAAGATCATTAGCTATGGGTTATCTTGTGGGCATCACTTTTGAATATGAAATTAATGAAGATATCTCAATTATTACAAATTTGAATTACGAAAAAAAAATAATTGGACATAAACTTGTAAGTAACGATGAAGGTGAGGGACTTAAACCTGACGTTGTTAAAATGACAATGAATTATAATTATATAACTTTACCCATATTGTTGAAATATGATTTCAGTAGTAACTTTTACATTAATGCTGGACCATATGTGGGATACCTTATTAATAGGATTGATAAAGGTGGTGGATACTCAGAAGATACTTCAGAATTTACAGAAAAAATGGATTTTGGATTAACAACAAGTATTGGATACTTAATTTTATTGGATAAAAATAAAATATCATTCGAACTACGAAATAATTTAGGACTTATTAACACAAGTAGTTACCCTGTAATAGATAATGGAACCAATAAAAACCATTCAATAGGTATAGTTGCTGGATTTTTATTCTGATATTTTCATATACTGTTGCACAAGCTCTATATACACCATAGCTTCCACAGTTTTTCATAGGAAAAATTATCGTAATTTGAAATTGAGTATATTTGTTGAAGTTATGTACTAAACAAGTCGCTATGCATATAGTTTACTGGTTATGGGCAAATAAAACAAACCTGAATTCAAGAATAATAAAGGTCGAAATAAGCCGAAAACAGGAGTAGGCATCATTTTAAATCATTTACTATGAAAAGAGCATTAATATTTATTATAACTTATTCTTTGTTGATAAGCTGTAATTCAGACAAAAATAACTCACTAATGGAAGAATTGTTAGGAGAGTGGAAATTAGTTTCATTTGTAAATGAAGCAGATGGCACTTCAATAGATGTTTCTGATCCGGATTATTATGATCCTGTTAATAATTCAGAAGTATTAATAACCATTAAATATAAAGAAGATTATGTATATGAAGGAATTACTGGTCGAAACGTTTTTGGAGGAAATTATACTCTAAATAATTCAAAAACAGTAATAATTTTCTATTGTAGTAGCCCAGAAAACGGACATTGTGTAACTACAGAAGTTAATGAAACAGATTTTGGAAACTTGTTTTTTGACAACTTATATTTAAACTATAATCATCAAACTGAAAATATTGAGAGTAGTTTTGAATTGTCGGGAGACATATTCAAATCATATTATTCAGAACATGAATATATGAAATTTGAAAGGATGTAAAAATCTGCCCATACAATTTACCATTTTGCAAAACAAAAACAACAATGAATAAAATCTTAATTCTTATTATACTATTGATTGGTTTTTCGGTTAGTGCTCAAAGAGTCGACCAACAAATACATTCTAATACTGATCTATCATGTAGAAATGGAGCTATGCACCAAATGATCGATGATGAAACTTATGATGTCAAACACTACCATATAGACGTAGAAATAAGTATTAGCACAGAGTATATTCAAGGTAATGTTTTCATCTTAGCAGATGCCGTTGAG
>JBDLIN010000507.1:0-1688 GCA_039714835.1 Bacteroidota bacterium
AAGAATTTAAGGAACAAGGAAAAATCAATAAGGTTAGAAACTAATTTAGTGTAACGTCTTGCCTTTAACTTGTGTAAAGCAGGTCTCTTAACGAACATTTAAAAAACACATCAATCAGATAAAATACAGGTAATATTTGGATAGTTAATAAACTGAACCTAAATTTGTATTTAGATAAAATATGAATGCATTATGGATATATATTTAAATAAACTAAACTTTGATTTCAAAACAAATCAGAAAATATTAAAACTGATTTCGGAAATAGACTTATACAAAGGAAAATGGAACTCGATTGAAAGACAAGAAAATATCTATCTAAAAGAATTAAGAAAAATAGCAACAATTGAAAGTATCGGTTCATCTACAAGAATTGAAGGAGGTACTTTAACAGATAAAGAGATTGAGGACTTATTAAGTGATGTTAAGGTAACTAAACTTAAAACTAGAGATGAACAAGAAGTTGTTGGATATTATGATACCCTTGAAATAATATTTGAAAGCTATGAAAATATTGAACTGACTGAAAACTACATTAAACAACTTCATCAAAGCCTATTAAAACATAGTGATAAAGACTCTAGGCATAGAGGTGAATATAAATCATTATCAAATAAAGTCGTCGCTAATTACCCAGGAGGAATTCAAAAAACAATTTTCAATACAACAGAAGTTCATCTTGTTTCTAGCGAAATGAATAAAATAGTAGACTGGACAAATAACCAACTCAAAAATGAAGAAATACATTCATTAATAATTTTTGCAAATTTCATATATGAATTCTTGTCAATCCACCCTTTTCAAGATGGAAATGGACGTCTTTCAAGACTATTAACTACATTACTTTTATTAAAAAATGACTACTTATTTATACAATATGTATCATTTGAAAACTTAATTGAAAAAACTAAGAAAGAATATTATCAAGCTTTGATGGAAGGGCAAAAAAATAGGAATAATAAAAGTGAAATTATTTCAAATTGGACTTTATACTTCTTAGAAAAATTAAAAAATCTTACAGAGAAACTTGATGCTAAATATGATGTTTTCAAATCAAAAGGTGGCTATTTGAATGAAAGGCAGAAGATGATAAAAGAATATTTAAGTAATAATCAGCCATTAAAAATATCTGACTTGGATAAACAGTTTACAGAAATAAGTATAAATACCATAAAAAAAGATATCCAATATCTGAAAAGGGAAAGAGTAATAAATAGTATTGGAAAAGGAAAAGGAACTATCTATGTAATTAGTGAGGAATAAAGCACCACAACACCGTGTATAGCGCATTGGGCGGGTCTGCCATTTATTGAAAGTTTCTACTTTTTCATAAAGTCCGCACCGTTTTAATTCTTTACTTTAGAAAATATAAATTAAGCAAATAATTAAAACGGTGCTCGGTGCTAAATTGAAAGATTCTGCCAGTTAAAAATTGCCCAACGACGCCATACACCAAACGTTGTAGCACATTCTGACCAGTACTAATAATGTCATTATATTTTAAGAATTGAATATTTAGAAAATGTTACTAAATATTAATAAATAACCACAAAAAAATGCAAAAAGTTAAAACAGAATTTTCTTTGATGAATAGGAATATCTCTTATGAAGAATTATTAGATAATGATGTTAAAATATTAGCTTTTGAATATCTTATCCCAAGACCCTTATTCCCTCCTGTTCAAAGA
>JBDLIN010000508.1:0-1685 GCA_039714835.1 Bacteroidota bacterium
AAAGATGCTAAAACATAAAGGAACTACGGAGTAGTTCTCTGAAAGAGTCCTACGGACAAGTAAAACTTAATATTTTGCTGATATAACTGGAACTTAGCTATTAATTTTGTGAAATTAATAAAATATGGGTGAAAAATGAATGTAAAGAAAATCTATTTAGCATTATTTGTATTTATAATATTTTTAAGTTCATGTGGTGACAATCCAGTTGGTCCAACACAAGTTGATAATTTATTAGAAATGAATGGTCCAACAATTATTTATAGTTTAGTTAGTGAAAGTTCCATAGGAAATAGAATTTATAATTCTGAGACAGACAAAGCTCTTTTTGACGATAATTCAATTCGCTCAAATGTTAGAATTAGCTCTGATAAAAAAAGTATTGCGTATGTTAAAAATGCATCTCTTCATCCTTGGTCTGGGTATTATACTGACGGAATTCCAACTGTAACTATTTCAACAGATATGGGAGAAACAGAAAAAGAACTTTTGAATTCAGATTCTCTAAGTGCTTATTTTATTGATTGGATACGTAATAATAAAATTGCCGTTTCCTCAGTAGAAAGCGGTTCTCCATATTTAACTATTATTGATACCAATGGTGAAGTATTAGAAAGGAAAAGTACTTCAAATGTTTATAAGATGTATATGTTGCCAGATGGCAAACACTTAGTTGCTTATAATTATAAAGAATTTGGTGTATTAGATGTTTCTACATATGATTTTCAAGTTTATGATCCAGATGCAGAACTTTCAACTTGGCAAACGCCATTCTTTACTGATTCAACATTTATCTTTAACTCCTATGACGATGAGGGATATCGTTTAATTGAATTTGACTTAAGTAATAATTCTTTTGAAAAACTTAGTGTTAAGACTCCTAATGTTCGCCTAGTTTATGCTGATGCAACCAACTGGGTATATTATAACAACTTAGAAAATAAATTGAATCTATTTCAAAACGGTTCTCAAATTAGTTCTGTAATTCTAAGCGGATATGGATGTGATGTGGGTCTTTCATTAGTGAATGAAAATGAATTTTATTTTATTGGGGAATCCAGAACTGTAGATGATGAAGGTATAATAGTTAAAGTTGATTTCAACAAAAATAATGTGACTAAACTTACAAATCATGGTGAAGATAAATTTATTGTTGATTCTAAATTTTATAATTTGTAGTCAATCACACATAATCCCTTAAATCTACCGAAGGCCAGGTAAGTAAAGAGTCCCACCCAGTAAGATCTGCTTAACAAGATCCTCCAAAAAGATGGCGGACAAGTCCGCTCAAGCAGTGTGACGGATTATCTTACTGCTGATGGACCTCGTAATATTCTTGCTGGTAGAGTTATGAGTGTCTTAATAAGGTCAAGAACAGCACTTACAGATATTCCAATCAGTTTAAAGGGCAAAAGTAATAGCCAAACAACCGGATATGCAATTAGGGCCAATACTGCAATTGGCCAGCATAAGAGAAGTAGAATAAGCCATAATATAAATGTTGCCATTTTATCCGCCTTGGAATTTACTACTTATGACGAATTATGAAGTAAATTGTTCGTTCTAGCATGATTAATTTGGATTTTAAAAGGAAGGCTGAATAGGTAGAGGGCACAACCTAAACAGCCTTTTTGAGATAATGCTTTTCAGCAATATTCAATTAATAACTTATGAAAAATATTTAG
>JBDLIN010000509.1:0-1680 GCA_039714835.1 Bacteroidota bacterium
GGAATATTAACTTTTCCAAATGCATATTTCTGAGGTCCAAGTTTTAGATCAGAATTCATAACTTCATCCCAAGTTACTTCTTTTCCTGTATAGGCTGACATTCTTCCCATAATAGCACATAAAGTAGAAATTGCTGTATTCTCCGCTTCAACATAAGGCTTGTTTTCTCTTATTGCTGTTACTAAATCAATATGTTCCTGAACATATGGGGAAACTTTTACACGATCTCCTTCAGATTCGTCTTCTTTTTGTGGATATTTATATTTCCAAACAAGATTATTGTTATGGTCATAAATTTCATTTCTACAATTACTTGAGCCATTTGTACCCATTACAAATTCCGACACATTATTAACACATCCATCAATTTGTCGGCACATACTGTGAACATGCATACCATTATCATATTCAAAGTCGATACTGAAATTATCAAATTGATCTCCAGTAATTCTTCTTTGTCGAGAACCAAATCCCACAGCCTTTATTGGGTGTTTTTCGGTAAACCAGTTAATTACATCAATATTATGGACATGCTGTTCAACAATATGGTCACCGGAAAGCCATTGCCAATTAACCCAATCGCGGATCATATATTCCATTTCACTCCAACCTTTTTGATGTGTTCTATACCATAACTGACTTCCGTTCCAGTAACAATTAGCAGAAACAATATCTCCGATTGTACCTTCGTAAACTTCTTTGAATGTTGCAACATAATCTCTTTGATGTCTGCGCTGAGTTCCGGTTCCGACCACAAGACCAAGGGCTTCTGCCTTTTTCGATGAAGCAATAATTGACCTTGCTCCAACTGGATCAACAGCTACTGGTTTTTCCATAAAAACATGTTTTCTTGCTTCCACTGCTGCAGCAAAATGTTCAGGACGGAAATGGGGAGGAGTTGCAAGAATAATAACGTCAACTCCTGAATCGATTACTTTTTCAAAGGCGTCAAAGCCAACGAAACAATTCTCCTTAGGAACGGTTACTTGCTTCTTCTCATTTAGCTTGTTATTGCAGTTATCAATTCTATCTTGAAATACATCACCTAAAGAATGAATTCTCAAATTAGGACCTGCATCAAGGAAATTTATAGCAGCTCCAGTGCCTCGTCCACCGCAGCCGATCAATCCAGCTTTGAGCTCTTTTCCATCTAGAGCTTGATCAAGAAATTTCACACTTTTCATTTTTCTGGTTTTTCCGCCTTCAGAACTGCATCCCACCATAATACCTGCGGCAACAGCTGTTGAAACACCAATAAACTTACGACGATCAATGTTATTTGACATATTACAACTCCTAAAATTTGGTTCAATAATTAATTTTCTTCACAGACTATTCTAAAACCAACATCGTTACAATCGGAGTACCACCAAATACTTTTTGGTATTTGAGGATCTGTAAGAAGCCAAGCATCATTTCTAGTATGATCTCTTGCAGAAATTCTTACATCTGATGCATCGCTCTTGAATGAACCTCCTCTTATAACAAATTCCTTTCCATCAGCAGGGCCAGTTGGATCATCTACCGATCCTTTATCAACGTATGATTTATAAATATTCTTACTATAATAATCCGCACAGAATTCTCTAACATTGCCAAGCATATTTGTTAATCCAAATGGATTTTCATTTACTTGTTCAGGCAGCCCAGTTTTATTAAAACTATTTTGGTCATACAAGA
>JBDLIN010000510.1:0-1657 GCA_039714835.1 Bacteroidota bacterium
TAATTCTACTAGCACTCCAATTATTATATCAATTTCGGTGTTGTTGAGTTTAATTGGTGTGTTACTCGGTTTAGTCATTTTCAATATGGAATTTGTCATCTTAATGACAATGATTGGTATTATTTCTTTAGCAGGAATTGTGGTTAATAATGCAATAGTGCTGTTAGATTACACTAATTTAGTAATGAAAAGAAAGCTCCAAGAAAATGGTTTTAACAAAGACGAAACTATCGGAAACAAAGAGATTTTATACGAAAGCATCGTTGAAGGAGGCAAAACACGTTTACGACCGGTATTGCTAACAGCAATTACTACTATTTTAGGATTATTACCTTTAGCCTTAGGAATCAATTTTAATTTTGCCACACTATTTACCGAATTTGACCCACAATTTTATACCGGTGGTGATAATACAGCATTCTGGGGACCTATGTCTTGGACGGTTATTTTTGGATTGACCTTTGCCACTTTCCTAACACTCATTGTAGTACCAATTATGTATTATTTGTTAAATAGGTTTAAATTATGGTTAAAATTGCGTAAAAATTCGTAACTTAGAGCAATATAATTCAATAAAGACATTTAGTGAATAAGATAGTTTTACAAATAGAAACAAATGGGTGTGATGAAATATTTCATATACATACTACTTCTGTTTTATACTATTCACTTACAAAGTCAGAGTATTGAAACCCGCGATGATCTTAAAGTAGGTGTAGTATTAAGCGGTGGAGGAGCTAAAGGTTTAGCACATATTGGAGCTCTTAAAGTAATTGAAGAGGCCGGAATTCAAGTAGATTTTATTGGAGGAACCAGTATGGGAGCCATAGTTGGGGGCTTATATGCCTCAGGATATTCTGCATCTGATTTAGAAAAAATACTTCCATCTTTAGGGCTAGAAGGTTTTATGAAAGACGGGATATCCAGAAAAGTAAAACCATTTAATCAAAGAGAGGCAGAAGACAAATATGCATTGCGATTACCAATAGTAGATAATAATTTATTGATTCCGCGGGGTATTAATAAAGGCCACGCTGTATTGAATAAAATTTCTCAATATACCCAACATGTTAACGACATCAAAGATTTTTGTGAGCTGCCCATTCCTTTTTTATGTATAGCCACTGATTTAGAAAAAGGAGAGCAGGTTATTCTCGATAAAGGTTATCTACCTAATGCATTACGTGCCAGTAGTGCCTATCCGACCTTATTGACTCCAATAGAAATTGATGGAAAAGTTTTAGTTGATGGAGGTATCGTCAACAATTTTCCTGTTGAAGAAGTTTTAAATATGGGTGCTGATATTGTTATTGGGGTAGATGTTTCCAGTACAAATTTAAAATCAAAAGACAATTTACAATCACTTCCCGATATGATGGATCAGTTGGTGAGTTACCAAATGATTACAGATAAAAATCGTGACAAAAAAAATAAGACCACCTTATATATAAGACCTGATATTTCCGATTATACAGTTACATCTTTTGATAAATACAGCGAAATTATTGAAAAAGGCATGCAAGCCTCTCTTGTGTATGCTGATGTGTTAGAAAAAATTGCTTTAAACCAAAACCCACATCACACTCCGGAAATTGTCAAACCCGATAGTCAAACCGAATTTGTTATCGAACAGATTATAATTAAAGGAAACACAAGT
>JBDLIN010000511.1:0-1657 GCA_039714835.1 Bacteroidota bacterium
AACCAACTCTTGAAATTTGGATATCAAAATCATTTAGTAAGACAAAAAAATACTTTCCCTCCTGAAAGTATTGCACCGTGGGATGATAATCTTGCATTCAGAAGCTATTATACAATATTCAGATATGTTGATGATCCATATATTCGTTCAGTACTTTTACGTAGTATTGAGAGGTCATATGAAGTAAAAAGATTAGCTCATTTCCCATGGTTTAATTTTGCATATGGTGCAATTTCAGGTAACGATTGTGAAGTTAATAAAGCTGTTAAACACTTACGTGAAATGCCTTTAGACTGTATAGAGTATAGTTATACCAATTCATTTAGAGATGACCTGCACGCTGAACCAGGTTATACCGGATATGAAGGAGTACCGAGAGCTTTGTCACCAAGAGAGAAAACCATGAGCAGAAGCAGTAGTGATGTTTTAAGATATGATGGCGGTAGTAATGGAAGACGTGTAATAGAACCAAGCGGTTATTTACGTGCATACTGGATGGGTCGGTATCATGGATTTATTAAAGCACCAAAAACTAATGACTCAGAAATAATTTCTGTTCCCGAAAGCACTGGGAAATTATACGGTGCTGATCCTTATGATGGGCCAGAAATACCGGAGTTATATTAAATAGTATACTGTTATAGAATTAAGAATTATAATTTTACATGATCTTAAAACATAAAATCAATACTTAAGGAATAATTTCTGATCGGGGCAAGGTTACCGATCATCTCTACATAATTGTAATTTAATACATTGTTTGCATTTAGAAATATCTGAACTGGAAATTCTCTAATTATTAAATTGTAGCCAGCTCTTAGATCAAGGACTATAATGTTAACCCTTTCATTACCATCCGGAACAAGACCAAAATCAACAAGAGCATTATCAATTTCCTCTACTCTACTGTTATATCTAAAATCAACTCCTGCTTTAATGTTCCCCAAAGTATAATCTCCAGAAAGAATGAATGAATTTCTTGGACGGTATTTTAATTCTTTCCCTGTTTCTTTGTCTTTAGAGTCCAATAAAGTATATCCCATTTTTAGAATAAGATTTTTATCAAATAGAGAAAGAGTTCCTGATGCTTCAACACCTAATATTCTTGCTCGAGTGATATTCTCAAAAACTATATTTCCATCTACAGGATCAATAACCGGTTCAATAAAATCATGATATTCATTATTAAACAGGGAGAAATCAAGGGAAAAGAATTTTGAAAATGATTGGTTACCTCCAATTTCGAATGAATAACTTGTTTCAGATTTCAAACCAGGATTAGGTTTAACAGTAATACCGCTTGTAGTTGTAGATGTGAATGCCTCCGCTAATGTAGGTGCTCTGAATCCCTTGCCTGCAGAAGCTCTGAGAATTGTGGCCTTACTTAATTTATAATTCACGCCGATTTTGGGTGAAATATCACCTGGAATTATATCTCCAATGTTATCAGATAATCCTAATGTATCTAATTTAGAGTAATCATATCTCGCACCTAATGTAAATAAAAATGATTTTGAAAGATTATATTCCCAATGTGTATAGAGTCCAAAACCATTTGAAGTTCTATCTCCAAATATTGATGAAGTAACAATGTTATATTGTCCTTCAATACCAGAAATAAGTATTGACCTATCATTGAATCTCCAGTTAACCTGTG
>JBDLIN010000512.1:0-1645 GCA_039714835.1 Bacteroidota bacterium
GTTGATTAATTAATTTCGTTTCCAAGAGCTGAGGGGATCTTGGAAATATCTGAAAAGGGTCATGGAAACATGATCCTTTTTTTTGTTAGTGAGACTCTGGTTTTTGAATAAAAATCAGTTAGTTCGAACTAATCCCGCCCCTAGCGGGATCTCATCATAACTTACTATTTATGTTTCTTAGCATATAGCTACATAATCTTGGTCACAAAATGGTCACTTGATGGTATTTAAGTGCATGTTTTGAAGCAGTATTTTATAAATCTTATAAATAATATTATTTAAAATATAGCCATATACCCTTGAGGGTATTGTTTAACATGTTAATGAATTATAAATTTAGTCGTTGAAATTAAATTGAAATTGCTGTGAACATTCTTGTTAGTCTTTAAGTTTTCTTAGATGTATTCTAAGTTGTTTCTTTTAATTCAGTTAGTTCTTTATATCCCCTCCTCATTTCATTGCTTAATGAAATGTGATATGGTTATAAGGATATTTTATCAATATTAACTTAAAATCCCTTGTAATGAAAAGATTCAGTCTTTTATTAGTAGCATTCATGCTATTCGCAACTTCTTGTGATAAAAATGATGTTAGTGAAGAATTAGCATTAAAAACATTTAGTGCTGAAAAATCTTCTAATGAAAAATGTACAACTATACAAAATGATATTCTTGTGTATGGTCTTGGTCATTATTTAGAAGGTGAATTATTGTCTCCAGGGTATGATATTTTTGGATATAATTACGGAGCCCATATGTTTAATGGTCCTTATGCCAATGCATATTTAGGTAGATCTGGAGATGCTTTTCCACCTTATACAGGTAATGATGAACCCTATCTTGCTGATAATCCAGATGCTGAAAGTCATTGGGCTTGGCCATATCGTAAAGTTAATTTGATAATGAAATGGAATGATGCATGGTTATCAAATAAAGATTGTGATGGAGATGGAGTTTTAGACAGGCATTATGGATTTGACTCTTATAAGGGTTCAGGTGCTTGGTTAACAAATCATGAGGAAGGACATTATATTGATGATGACGGGGTTGAACAAAGCTATACTTATTTTGTTAAGATTGTGGCACCGCCAAGTGATGCTTATGAAGAAGATGGTAATTGGATTAGTACAGATGGGACTATTATCGGACCTGTGATTTGGGGTTCATTTGCAATTATTCAGGAGCAGGCTACAGGTACAGGAACTGAAGATGTTGAAAAATTTAGGAGTGATTTTAAAACAGGTTTAGGTAACTGGTAATATTAAGCACAGGTCTAAATAATTCTTGAAGTCTTAATTAGTTAAATTATAAATAGTAGTGAGAGTCTTCTCACTACTATTTTTTTTGAGTATAGTTGCTGATTTTATGTCACGTAACCGTCACGTTTTCAATTTTTTCCATTATATTTATAGTACGATAAACAAGGTGATATGGCTGTTAATCTTCTAAAAAAGTACTACTCTAAAATTGTCAATTTCATTGTGCTGTTTCTTATGTTATTTAGTTCTGATCCGGTCGAAGCCTGTACGGCATTCTGTTTAAAGAACGATAAACAAATTGTTCTGGCAAAAAACCTGGACTGGCCAATAAATAATGGCTTGTTATTTACAAATAAAAGAGGGATTTATAAAACTGCTTATATCAAT
>JBDLIN010000513.1:0-1640 GCA_039714835.1 Bacteroidota bacterium
CGACTCACCTGCCCATCCGGTCAGGCGGGTTGGAGTTTTTGAAAAAAAACTTACGCCTCGAGATGACGTATTAAAGTTACGTTGGTAAATAATAAAAAAAGGTTGCTTCATAAAAATGAAGCAACCTTTTTTATATAATATTTTGTCCCGTCCTGAAATAGCGTTACACAAAAAAGTAAACGTTATGAAAACACCCGAGAACACAGGTTATGTAAAAAGAACGCAGAAAGACTATTCAATGTCTTTTAAACTTCAAGTAGTTCAAGAAATAGAACAAGGAAAAGAGTCAACTACTTCCTCCATGCGTAAATATGGAATCCAAGCACGTTCAACAATAGTTTCCTGGCTCAGAAAATATGGTAACTTTGATTGGGAAAATCAAACACCGTCAAATATGCCAAAAACACCAGAACAAAAACTACTAGAGCTTGAGCAAAAGGTTAGGTTATTAACTAAGCAAAAGGCTTTTCTTGAAAAACAAGTCGAACATTCAGATAAAAAAGCCGTGATCTTTGATATGATGATTGATATGGCTGAAAAAGAGTATAATATCCCAATAAGAAAAAACTCAAAACCCAAGTAATAGATAAGTATAGGATTGAAAACAAAGAGAATATAACTTCTACCTGTGAATTACTTGGGGTAAGTAGACAGGTTTATTATAGAGCAAAAAACTCTATCAAAAGAAAACAACGAATAGCTCAAACAGTTGTAGAGTTAGTAAGGGAAGTGCGTAATCAGATGCCTCGAATAGGTACTCGTAAATTGTATCATATTTTATATGAAGACTTACAAAATATAGGAGTCGGGAGAGATAAGTTGTTTATGATTTTAAAAGCTAATCATATGGAAATATCACCTAGACGCTCTTATCATATTACAACGAACTCTTATCATCGTTTCTATAAACATAGAAATATGGTTCAAGGTAGAGTTCCTGTCAAGCCGGAACAACTTTGGGTATCTGATATAACATATATAGGGAGTAGAGTCAATCCAATGTATCTGGCTTTAGTTACAGATGCTTATTCTAAGAAAATAGTTGGATATGATTTATCAAACAGTTTAGAAACACAAGGAACAATAAGAGCATTTAAAATGGCTGTTAAGAAAAGATCATATAGTAATGAATCATTGATCCATCACTCTGATAGAGGTATACAATATTGTAGTAATGAGTATCAGAATGTATTAAATATGAACAATATAAAATGTAGTATGACAGAATCTTATGATCCTTATGAAAATGCAGTAGCTGAGAGAGTAAATGGTATATTAAAACAAGAGTTTATTATAGATAATAAGCACAAAAAATTATCTGTCATGAAAAAACTAATAGCTAATAGTATTGATATCTATAATAATTTAAGACCGCATTATTCCTGTTTTATGAGAACTCCCGAGCAAATGCATAGACAAGAAAAGGTCAGAATTAGAACTTATAGAAGAAAAAATGGCAGCAAGAATGAACTTGCTACCATTAATTAATTTGTATATTTTTAACTAGTATAAAAACTGTATCGTTTTTTTAGGACTAGTCAATAAATTAATTTGATAGAATATGTAAAACTTCTTTTGTATTAGAATCCACCTTATATCTTTCGTCGATACGCTTTCCTATTACCCAAACAATATCTTCG
>JBDLIN010000514.1:0-1615 GCA_039714835.1 Bacteroidota bacterium
GTTAGTAATTTCCAGATCACATTAATTTTTTGCTAAGTATTTTGCAACACCTTCGTGTGTGTCAGGCATCGCATCTTTACCTTTAGACCAGTTTGCAGGGCAAACTACACCATTTTCTTCTGAAAATTGTAAAGCATCAACCATTCTTATAGCTTCTTCAACATTACGGCCAAGCGGATCATCGTTTACGATTTGATGACGTACAATTCCATCTTTATCTATTAAGAATAGACCTCGGTAAGCAACCATTTCACCATCTGTTTGTAACTGGTCGTTATCATCATAATAATAATCACCATCTAAAACATCATAGTTTTTTGCAATTGTTTTACTTGTATCTGCTACAATTGGGTAGGTAACACCTTTGATACCTCCTTCGTTTTTACCCATTTGTAACCATCCCCAATGTGATTGCTCTGTATCTGTTGAACAAGCTACTACTGCTACATTTCTTTCTTCAAATTTTGCTAGATTTTCTTGGAATGCGTGTAATTCTGTCGGACAAACGAATGTAAAATCTTTTGGGTAAAAGAAAAATACAACATGTTTCTTTCCTAAATATTGATCCAATGAAAAATCATCTACAAAGTCATTTCCATTAAGAACTGCCTTCGCTGTAAATTGTGGAGCTTTTTTTCCTACTAATACTGCCATAATTATATTTTTTAAAATTATTTTATTTTCTTATTGCAAATATACGGGCAAATAAAATAGTAGTATTAGAAATTAATATTAAAATTTTATTAGTTGATAGATTTTATTGATGTATTAATGCTTGTAAATTGTTAAGTCAAGTTTATTACACTGAAATTGTATAGGGCAGTCGAAAAAACCCTATCAAAATATTCGCAATTTAATCTTTATTGGAAGACTATTAGTAGTAATAAGATGTGCTGCTTCTATTAAGAATCCTGGGCTTCACTAAATACTTTTTTGGCATTAGGAACAGCAATATTAAGTAAAAAACCTAATTGAACTTTTGAATCATCAACTAGCATCCCCCATTGATATTTTCCAAGTTGAAGAACTAATACAGTTGCATTGTTGTTCATGTTTAGCATATAATAATCATTAAGTGCCGGAAATCCGGACTCTTTTAATGCATTATCCATATAACCTGTAACCCGTTCAAACAATGCCACAGCAACAGGGTTTGAATTATATCCCGCAATTGACTGACCTGTTCCAGTTATCCAAACATCAGCTGCTAATAAAGCGCCATCTAAATCGTTTTTTAATACCTGAATTGATTGTTTTAATTTCTTAACATCCATAATTGTTAGTTTTTACTGTTTTATCGGTTATACTTTAAAATCGTCATTCTTATTCTACATCAACGTGCTGCATAGCTTCTTTAAAAGATATTTTTGCTTTACGTCTTGCGGCAAAGATTACTTCACTTAGTGACACCTTTGTTTTATCAATCAAACTCCCCCAAATATATTTTTGTTCAAATTGCATTATAAAAAGTAGATAATCTGATTCTAGATCAATTAATTGATATTCCCCAAGAGCTGGATAACCTAAGTCATCTAATGCTATTTCCATATTGCTAATTATTCGACTAAATAATGCAGCATACCTTTCATTTAATCTATAACTTGCAATAGACAAG
>JBDLIN010000515.1:0-1602 GCA_039714835.1 Bacteroidota bacterium
TAAATAGCTCGTTCTTAAGCACTAACCTACTAAATGTAGCTCCGTAAAATCTTTAGAAATTGTTAAACAGATCGAATCATCATTATTTGAAATGTTAGCTTTATCAATAGTTTCATTATCAATGTTTATGGAGTTGATTTGAAATGGCAAACCATGTATTGTTATTTCAAAAGTGTCGTATTTTGTGTTATATTTCCCTGATTTATACTGTTGTATTACCAATGAGTTATTTTTACCTACAAGACTAAAATTACGTAAGCTATATCGTCCTTTTGTATAATCATATCCATCATGTGCATCTTCATATACCTGTGATTTTTCTTTGCCATTCTTAAAATAAACATCTAATTTTAGTTGCTCAATTGGTTTTTCATCTACGTACTGTTGAACAGGATATTTTGGTATAATAGCACCTTCCTTTACGAAAATTGGCAAACTATCGAGGTCAGCATCTACCCACAACTCTTGTCCTCCTTCTACCAATTCATTATTCCAGAAATTATACCACTTACCTATCGGGAAATACATTCTTCTTCCTTTAGAATTAGCTTCTGTAATCGGGCAAACCAATATTTTTTCACCAAAGATAAACTCATCATTTCGATATTGTGTTTGTGGATCGTTTTGATCGAATAAAACAAGTGATTTTAAGATAGGAATACCCTCATTGGCATATCTCCAAAAGGAAGTATATAAATAGGGTAATAATTGGTATCTGATCTCAATAAACTTTCTAATAATATCGGTTATATTCTTACCAAAAGTCCAGGGTTCTTGGTCACCGTGATCACCTGACGAATGTGTTCTGCAAAATGGGTGGAATATTCCTAATTGTATCCAACGTGCATATAACTCACCATTGGGTTGATCTGCAAATCCGCCAATATCTGAACCTACAAATGAAAACCCTGACATACACATGCGTTGTGCTTGTTTATTTGCTATGCTAAGGTGTTCCCAAGAAGCCACATTATCTCCTGTCCAGGTAGAAGTATATCGTTGTGTTCCTGCATAGGCTGCTCTGGTAATAGCAAAGGGTCTTTTCGGATAAGAGAATTTTTTTAATCCGGCAAAAGTGGCTCTTACCATTTGCATACCATAAATATTGTGTGCTTTTCTATGACTACAATTATTACCATCATAATTATGGCGTACGTCATCGGGAAATGTCTTATCGGGCACATCCATTACAGCGGGTTCGTTCATATCATTCCAAACTCCTTTTACGCCAATATCTACTACTAATTCTTTAAATTGGTCTGCCCACCATTCTCGTACTTCAGGATTTGTAAAGTCGGGAAAATAGCATTCGCCCGGCCATACCTTTCCTTTCATATAAGGACCATCTGCCCTCTTACAAAAATAATCTTTCTCTAATCCTTCATTAAATACATCATACGTTTTATCAACTTTAATACCCGGATCAATAATTACGATTGTTTTAAACCCATCATCAGCTAATTCTTTTACCATCTTTTTGGGATTGGGAAAGTAATCTTTGTTCCAAGTAAAACACCTAAAACCGTCCATATAATCAATATCTAAATAGATGGCATCGCAAGGAATTTTGAGGTCTCTAAATTTTTGAGTCACTTCTTTTAC
>JBDLIN010000516.1:0-1598 GCA_039714835.1 Bacteroidota bacterium
TAAAACATAAAATTAAAGATATCCTGACATCTACTGCGATTGGTGATGAATTACTGTTCAAATACAAAAAGCTAACTCATCGACTCCCCAATCCAGATATGGGATTCCCGGAATTGATCAGTTTAGAAATTGCCAGTACATGCAATCTTTCATGTATCCATTGTCCGCCGCATATGAAAGAGTTCAAAAATGAAGTCCGCAAATTCGGGTTGATGGAGATGGATCTGTTTTATAAACTTATGGATGAAATTGATCAATATGGAAAGAGAAGAATCGCTCTGCATAAAGATGGCGAACCTTTACTTCATCCTCAAACTGTAGAAATTTTAGAGAGAGTTAAAAAGAATCACGATCATATAATTTACTTAACTACCAATGCTCATCGACTTACTGAACAGATAAGTAATTCATTGTTGCAGAACAAAATTAATATCTTAAACTTCAGTATTGGTGCTGCAAGTGAAGATTTTTATAGTAAAGTGAGAGGTAAAGGTTTTAACAAAGTTATTGAGAATATTTCCAATTTACTCAAGATGAGTGAAGAATCCGAATGGAAACCGAAAGTAATAGTTCAGATCATTGACCTGCCGGAATATTCTGAAATGGAAAATGAAATTAAGAACTTCAAAAATTATTGGTCACAATTTGATGTTGAAGTTCAGATCTGGAAGAAATTGACTTGGGGAGTTTACGATTACCAAGAGAATGGGAAACGTCGGTATCCATGTTATTCATTATGGGAATCTTTCACAGTAAATTCTGACGGACTTGTATCTGCATGCTGTATGGATTGGAAACAGCAATTGATTACCGGTGATACAAATACACAAACAATCAAAGAGATTTGGAAAGGTGATAAACTAAAACATCTTCGTCAAATGCATATTGATGGACGTGAAGATGAACTTCCCCTTTGCGGTACGTGCAATTATTGGGATTGGCAGGAAAGGCTTGATGAATATTCTATATAAAAATCACTGCTGCCACTGTAGAACAGTGTCAATCAATTAACATCTTATTAGGATAGTCATTCCGGCAATCTTTAAGCCGGAATCTTAATCTTTTATTATGAATTCCCACTAAAAACATGTGGAAATGACATACTGTTATTTAATTAGAAAATTGTTTTAATCTATCTTTAAAAATCTTCCTATAACCTCATTAACTGCATCCGGAGCTTCAATCGGAGTCATATGACCAACATCCGGAATTAGCACAAACTCAGAATTTTTAATCTTCTCACTAATAACTTTCATTGTCTCGGGTGGAGTTAGTGCATCATGTTCTCCAACTATAATCAAAGTAGGAATTTTAATTTTCGATAAATAATTGGTAGTATCAGTTCTGCTCAGCATTGCTATTAATGCACCTTTCACACCTATTGAGTTATTATTTTTACATTTTCTCAGAACATTAGTAAAAAGTTCGCTCTTATTATTTATTGTTTCTTTTGCAAAACAAGTCGGCACAAAACTTTCAACAAACGTATCTAATCCCCCTTCATTAATCTGCTTGATTTTATTTGCGCGAATTAGTTTTCCTTCATCTGAATCTGCTTCTGCTCTCGTATCCAATAATATTAAAGATCCAAACTTATC
>JBDLIN010000517.1:0-1598 GCA_039714835.1 Bacteroidota bacterium
TGAACAAAGATATTTTTTTATATGGATTAACATTTTATTCTTTTTAACTATGAATATACAAGCACAAGATTATACTATCTCACTGTGGGATGATTATATGCCTAACTTCCAAGAAGTTGGTGAGTCAGACATTCTCGATAATGAATCTGAAATTGAAAGTTATCAACTTATAACAGAACCAAATATTTCGGTTTATTTACCGGCAAAGAAAAACTCTACTGGACAGGCAGTTTTAATAATTCCTGGAGGCGGTTACAATGTCGTGGTGCATAAGTGGGAGGGTAGTGATGTTGCAAAGTGGTTAAATGGGAATGGTATTACTGCTATAGTCCTTAAATATAGATTACCTCACGCAAAAAGTAATATCATTGGCTACAAATCTCCTTTACTTGATGCATCAAGAGCGATGAAAATTATTAGAGCTAATTCTGATAAATGGAGAATTGATAAAAATAATATCGGAGTAATGGGATTTTCTGCTGGTGGTCATTTAGCATCAACACTTGGAACACACTATGATAGAGATGGAAGTGATTTTGAAGATAGTATCAGTACTATAAGCTCACGTCCGGATTTTATGGTATTGGTTTATCCTGTAATCACAATGAGTGAAGAATATGTGCATGAGGGATCAAGATACTTTTTATTGGGGGAAAACCAAACTGACGAACTTAAACATTATTATTCAAACGAAAAGCATGTGACACCAGATACACCACCAACATTCCTAATTCATTCATCAGATGATGAAAGTGTGGATGTCGAGAATAGTCTTTCCTTTTACAAAGCATTAAGAGCTAAAAGCATCAATACTGCAATGCATATTTTTCAACATGGGGAACACGGATTCTCTTTAGCTAATGAACAAGGCAGTCTTGAATCTTGGAAATCATTATGCATTAAATGGTTGAGAGATTATAATAGGAAATAAACTCTGAACAATGGTTTTTACTCCTATTGTTATAATTCAGAAGTTATAAAATCTAAGTATTGGAGATTAAATTATGAAAAAAATATCTGTAATTGTTATTGTAATACTCATTGTGATTAGTAATACATTATATGCTCAAAAATATGTTGCGTTAACATTTGATGATGCACCGGATTCCTTCTACACCCCAAAGATTCTAGATATTTTAAAGGAAGAAAATGTAAAAGCAACATTCTTTGTACTTGGATATAAAGTAAAAAATCATTCGGAGATTATAAAACGTATTGATAATGAAGGCCATCTAATTGAAAATCATAGTACAGCGCATAAAAATTTTACAGAATATGAAGATTCAATTTCACTTATAAATGATGTCAGTTATGTTGATTCTATTCTTTATGCAACCATTGGTAAAAAAACACATTATTTCCGTCCGCCTTATGGTGCTTTAAAAGATAACCAGAAGCGTATACTTGAAAATTATGGTTATGAAATAGCAATGTGGACCTTATCACCTAAAGATTGGGATGTTTTTAATATTACTAAAAGTGATATCATTGATTCAGTTAAAACCAACATCCATAATAATGCTGTAATCTTAATGCACTCAAAGGATGCTTCCGAAAATATAGAGGATTATCCATATAGAGATAATACATTAGAAGCA
>JBDLIN010000518.1:0-1576 GCA_039714835.1 Bacteroidota bacterium
ACATTAAATCCTTTTTGAGATTTTATCAAATTATAAAATTCAATAAAATTAAAAAATAAGAGGTGTTTTCTATGAAAACCATTTTTAACAAAAAAATCAATTTATGGAAAAGATACTTTCTATTATTGATTTTATTCACCTTAATATTTGGTATAACATCTTGTTATACTGATTATGGTTTAACATCTGCCGATTACGATGTTGTAATAACTCGATACGACAAAGAAACAGATTTTAATACTTTAACAACATTCTCTCTTGTCGATTCTGTATTTCACATTACTGGTGATACCACAGAATCGGATTCTGATTTATTGAGTCGTGATTATGATAATCTAATACTTTCGACTATTAGAACTAATATGCTCGATTTGGGTTATACAGAAATTGCAGATCCATCAGACCAAAATGAACCAAATGTAGTAATTGTTGTTCAAGCATTGGGCACCCAAGTTGATCAGTACTGGGCAGGTGGTTATTATCCTGGTTGGGGATATCCAGGCTGGGGATGGGGATACCCTGGTTGGGGATGGGGAGGCTATTATCCTCCTTATGTAGGAAAATCAACCTATTATGTTGGTACACTCTTTATTGATTATTTTGATGTTGCAGCTAGCGAGGGAGAGCCTAATGATAATTTAGTTGCGCCGTGGAGTGCAGTAATAAATGGATTGTTGGATGCTGGTCAAACAGAAGATAGACTGACCAGTACAATTGATCAAGCATTTAATCAATCTCCTTATTTGTAAACAGAATAATCTTATGTCTAATAGTGAAAATAATAGGTATTAAAATGAAAATTAAATATTTAGCAATAATTTTAATGATATTAAGTGCAAATATATTTGCACAGAATTTCCTTGGCGTTCTTTCATATAGCACCGCAATGCCGATGGATAAAACAAAAGAATATATCAGTGATTTTAGTTGGAAGGGTTTCTCATTTGAAGGGCGGACGTTTACAAATAGAAACTGGTCATTTGGTGGTGTGTTCGGCTGGAATATTTTTGATGCTAAAATTACTGATCTTGTAGAAATTGATGAAGGAACTACTGGTATAACTGTAAAAGGTACTCAGATTCGTTATACAAATGTATTTCCATTAATGTTTACTGGACATCATCATTTTGGCAAACGAAAGAGTGCACTCAGACCATATCTCGGGCTTGGTATAGGAACATATTATATTATTCAAAAATTTGAGATTGGTGTGTTTCAAAGAGAGGTTAGTAATTGGCATTTTGGATTAGCACCTGAAGCTGGAGTTTTATTGGCGCTTTCCAGAAATACTTCAATGATATTAAGTCTGAAATATAACTACGCTTTTAGCGCGCGTAAGTCGGTTTTTGGTGATACTGATAATTCTCATTCTTATATAGGTATCAATATTGGCTTAGCTTTTTACGGATATTAAAGTTTATTTTATATTTCCAATATTAATAGGCGTCATGGCTTGATTTTTGTGATTCAAATCAACATGGCGCTTTTCTTATTTGATTTAAGTTATAAATGGTATTATTTTCACTGACGAAGTAAAAAGAAAAATGATTTTGAAAGCAATTATTAAATAATTTTT
>JBDLIN010000519.1:0-1555 GCA_039714835.1 Bacteroidota bacterium
CAGGTTTTGGCAACAAGGTATTGGATGTTTGATATAAGTACACCTGCGATTGTATCGGTAATGCGTGTTAATAATCAGGATATTGTACCTTTTTGGTTGGTGGATAATGGTTTTGTAAAAACAGATTTATCAGTAAAAAATGAATACACTGTCTATGAGGTTTGGCAGAAAGAATATTCTGCCGGCAGGGTAGGTCTTGGAATTAACGGATTCGATAACCAGAACAGACATTATTTTGTATCCGTTAAACCTGTAGATAAATCAAAAGAGCTTATTTTTAGCAACTTTTTTCCGGAAAATCAGTTTGTGGGTAAAATGGATGTAGGAGCATTTACTTATCACGATTGGGATGAGCTTGTATTAACAGAAGTTCCGGAAGAATTGGTGGGTGGAAAACTTTTACCGACAGTAAGAGGTAGAGGGCGTGAAGCACATTTGATCAATGCTTTTAGAAAAACCCCGTTTCCTTCATCAGATAAGCCGGATCAAATAATGCTGACATGGAGCAAAGATCCCAAAACAACTCAATCGATTCAATGGCGAACTAACTCAAACTCTAATAATGGTGTTGTACGCTACTGGAAAAAAGATAACAGTAAAAGCGAGTACATTCAGGTTGAGGGGATAAATAAAAGTATGGATGACAGAATGTTGTATAACGACAGAACAATTAATCGTTATACGGCAATTCTCGAAAATTTACAGACAAATACTTCATATAGTTATATAGTCGGAAATACTGAAACAAATACCTGGAGTGAACCTGCCGGATTTAAAACAGCTGCAGATGACTCAGCTCCTTTTTCATTTACCTATTTTGGAGACACGCACAGAACACCTCATTGGGGAGAGCTGATAGATGACTCATATAGCAGATTCCCTGATGTTGCTTTTTCGGCTTTAGGTGGCGATATGGTGGGTACAGGTCTATACAGGAATGATTGGGATCAGTTTTTTGGATATTCTTCAAAGGTTATTAAAAACAGGCCGATGCTTACGACCTTAGGAAATCACGACGATCACAAAGGATTAGGAGCCTGGATGTATGCCGATTTATTTGATTTACCGGTTAATGGACCTAAAAATATTCCTGCAGAATACAGCTATAGTTTTAAATACGGTAATGCTCAGTTTTTAATGCTGGCTTCTACACAGTCAATAAAAGAGCAAACATCATGGATAGAAAAAGAACTGAAAGAAAGTGAAGCAGTATGGAAGTTTGTGATATTTCATTTTCCTCCTTATTCGGCAGATGAGGATTATCCAATAATACGCAGGGAATGGGGAACTATGTTTGATAAGTACCATGTTGATATGGTTTTTAGCGGGCATGTTCATTATTACATGCGTTCAAAACCTATGTATGCCGAGAAAGTAGTAAAAAGCCCTTCGGAAGGTACAATATATGTTATCTCTATTTCTACTCCGGGTAGAAAACTTAAGTTGGAAGACAAGAATTTTGTTGAAGTAAGATATAGTGATGGAGGCTATTATTACCAGAAAATTGATGTTGATGGAGCTAAACTAACATTTAAAACGGTTAATTCTAAAGGAG
>JBDLIN010000520.1:0-1538 GCA_039714835.1 Bacteroidota bacterium
TCAACAAGTGGTTGTTGACAGACAAGTCTGACTATATGTTGTTTGATTGTTATTTAATCATATAAGAGAATAATGAACCGAATAAAAGTATTACCTGAAAATATTGCAAATAAAATAGCAGCGGGAGAAGTTGTACAGAGACCTTCTTCTGTATTAAAGGAATTGATTGAAAATTCACTTGATGCCGGTGCTGATAACATCGAAGTATTTATCAAATCTGCGGGCAAATCATTAATACAAATTGTTGATAATGGTTCCGGGATGAGTGAGGAAGAAGCAATTGATTCTTTCAAGAGACATTCCACAAGCAAGATAAGTTCGATTGAAGATTTAGAAAGAATCAACACATTTGGATTTAGAGGTGAGGCTTTAAGTTCAATTTCATCAGTTGCTAAAATTGAGATGAAAACTTCAATTGATGATGAATTAGGAACTATTTTAACATCTGATGATGGAATAAAAATTACTGTTTCCAAGGGTAAATTCCCAAAAGGTACATTTATTTCAGTTAAGAATTTATTCTATAATACTCCTGCTCGTCGAAATTTTCTCAAATCACATACCACAGAATTGAAACATTTGATAGATACATTTAATAGATCAGCATTAAGTCAACCAAATGTTTCTATGAAATTCTGGAATAGTGATGATCTTTTATTTGACTATAAAGCATGTAACCAACAAGAAAGAATTAAACAGGTAATTGCTGATAATATATTTGATGCAATTATAGAAGTTGGAGAAGAAACTGACCTTCTTGATATTAAAGGTTTTATAGCTAAACCGACATTTCTTAAGAAAAGTAAAGGTGAGCAATATTTATTTGTAAATGGAAGGTATGTGGTCAGTAAAACAATAAATCATGCAGTATTTTCGGCTTATGAAAATCTATTGGAGAGAGGAGAATACCCATTTTTTATTATATTCATTGATCTTGATCCTAGTAGGATTGATGTAAATGTGCATCCAGCAAAATTAGAAATTAAATTTGAACATGAGAATGATGTTTACAGAATTGTAAAGTCTATTGTTCGAAAGTCTATTGGTCAATATGATCTTACACCTAATATTTCTTTTTCTGGTAATGATAGTCATAATACTCAATTACTCAATAGTGATCATAAACATATTCAGAAGAACGATTTCTCCGATAGACCAACTTTTGAAAGAAAACATGGAAGAAAAGAAGATCATATTTTTAGTACAGATGAATTAGATTTGCTCTTTGAAAAAATTAGTCCTGAATCAAAGAAAAATTCACCTCAAGGTTCACCAACTCATCCTTTTGACGAAACTGATACTACTTATACACATCAATCAAAAGTAGATGAAGAAAACAATAAGTCAAGTACAAGTGAAGGATTTCTAATTTCGTTACATAATAAATATATTCTTTCCCCAATAAAAAGTGGACTTATGGTGATTGATCAACATGTAGCCCATGAAAGGATCCTTTATGAAAAAGCTTTAAATTCATTTGAATCAGATATCCCATTTTCTCAGCAGCTTCTTTTTGCTCAGACACTTCAGGTTGATCC
>JBDLIN010000521.1:0-1534 GCA_039714835.1 Bacteroidota bacterium
TAAATCCCAAGTATCAAAAGAAATAATTAAACAGCCTTCTGAAAAATCTATTGTTCAAGAAGAAATTAAATCTGAAAGTAAAGTGCTTCCCCACCGAGAAGAGTTAGCAAAGCGAGCAGCACCAGCTGCACCATCAGTAAGACGTTTTGCTCGTGAAATTGGCATTGATATTCATCAAGTAAAAGGTTCCGGTCCGGGAGGCCGTATTTCAATTGAAGATGTAAAAAGTTTTGCAAAAAATATTAATGAGAATTTGAGCAAGTCAACTGCAGGAGCTGCAATTGGAATATCAGCTGAACCATTACCTGATTTTTCAAAATGGGGTGATGTTGATACACAACCGATGAATAATATCAGGAAGAAAACTGCTGAACATTTATCATTTGCTTGGGCAACAATTCCTCATGTTACGCAATTTGATAAAGCTGATATTACAGAATTAGAAAAACTTAGAAAGCAATTTGCTCCTAAAGTCGAGGCTGTTGGAGGTAAGCTGACTGTTACGGCTATTTTATTAAAAGTTATTGCTGGTGCTCTTGCCAAATTCCCTCAGTTCAATGCAAGTGTTGATATGGGAAATAAATCGATTATTTATAAGAAGTACTTTAATATAGGAATTGCAGTTGATACTGAAAAAGGTTTATTAGTACCTGTTATTAGAGATGTGGATAAGAAAAACATTACTCAGCTTTCGGTTGAGTTAAGTGAAATCTCTGTAAAGGCAAGAAATAATAAATTAACACTTGATGATCTGCAGGGAGGCAATTTTTCAATTAGTAATTTAGGCGGGATAGGCGGTACTGCTTTCACTCCTGTTGTCAATTCACCTGAAGTTGCTATACTTGGTGTTTCCCGTGGAAGTTATGAACCGGTTTATAAAGATGGCGAGTTTGTTCCACGATTAATGCTTCCGCTTTCTTTATCATATGACCATAGAATAATCGATGGAGCAGATGCAGCTCGATTCATTCGATGGGTATCAGAAGCATTAGAAAATCCATTTTTACTAAGTTTAGAAGGCTAGACAATAACCTTCAAGGTTTTCATATTAGATGTTGTATTTGTAGTTTAATATTTGTCATATTTTAATATTTTCCATTTCTGTATAACCTTGAAGGTTTTACAATAATTTTAAAAGGTAATAAAATGAGTGATAAAAAAGAATTAGTTATTGTCGGTGCAGGACCGGGTGGTTATGCTGCAGCTTTCTACGCTGCTGATCTTGGAATGGATGTTACATTAATTGATAAAGAATTAAATCCTGGCGGTGCTTGTCTCTACAGAGGATGTATTCCTTCTAAAGCACTATTGCACATATCAAAATTGTTGAATGAAGCAAAGGAAGCCTCAAATTGGGGAGTTGAATTTCGAGAACCTAAAATTAACCTCGATAAACTCCGTTCATATAAAGAATCAGTTGTTAATAAATTGACCGGTGGAACCGGACAGTTAAGCAAGCAGCGAAAGATCAATTATATTCAAGGAACAGCTCAATATACAAGTTCGAATAGTTTAACTGTTAATAAAGTTGACG
>JBDLIN010000522.1:0-1511 GCA_039714835.1 Bacteroidota bacterium
AAAGTTAAGTAGTTTTTAGAATTAGATCTTACTTCTTTATTTATTTAACCGCAGATTTTAGTCTTAGGTTTTAATCCTTTCTTACTTTTTATTTTTGGGACATAAATTTGACCTAATATTTTTTAGTATTACTCACAATTATTACCCATTATTTTAATAAATTTGAAGTTATATTCATTTAAAAAGTACAAATTCTTGATTCGGGAAAAACTTTTAATAACAATTTTTATAGTAGCTACTTCTTCCTCCTTTGGGCAGCTTAGTAAGCAAGTCGGTTGGATGAGTAAATTTGGATTAGCCGGAGGTTTAACTACAACCTGGATGTTCCCAAATTATGATGAAGTGAATAACCAACTTCCTGCTTTGGGAATAACTGATAAATTCTCCGGTGGTATGTTAGTTTGGGGAGGAAGCGGATATGTTTATTTAATGATAATTGATGACCTACGTATTGGCGGTATGGGTTTTGGCGGCTCAACAGCATTATCTAATTCAGTAGATGGATTTAATCGTGAAGTGAAATACGGACTTGGTGGAGGAGCATTTACAATAGAATACACACTTCCATTTATAAAGCGTATTGCTGTTTCTGTTGGGGGTATGTTTGGCGCTGGGAAAGTTAACATAGAGGTATATAAGAATAAAGGTGAATTCTTATGGCAGGATACATGGGATGAATTTAATGATTTAAACGGGACTCAGAATATTAGTCGAAGGATGAAGAATAATTATTTAACAGTTACACCAACATTAAATATTGATGTCCCTTTAACTAGATTTTTAGCAATTCGTGTGGGTTCCGGATATCAATTTACTTTCAATGAAAGTTGGACAATTGAGAACGACCAAACTTTAAGTAGTGTTCCAAGTTCACTTAATGGAGATGCATTTTTTATTCAAACGGGGATTTACTTGGGATTTTTTGCTTATTAAAATGTCTCTTACCGCTAAGACGCTAAGGATGTTTTGTAATTATTGTGCTCTTTGTGAAAAACTTAGTGAACCTAGTGGTTAAAAAGGAAAGTTATGAAAAATATTTTAGTTACCGGCGGTGCCGGATTTATTGGCAGCAATTTTATAAATCATCTCTTAAGCAAGAGAGATGATCTAAATATTATTAATGTTGACAGTTTAACTTATGCTGGTAATTTGGAGAATCTTAAGCAGTCGGAAGATCATTCGAATTATACTTTTGCTAAGGTTGATATAACTGATAGAGAAAGTATAAATGATATATTTGAAAAATATAAAATAGACAACGTAATCCATTTCGCAGCTGAATCTCATGTTGATCGTTCAATACTCGGTTCAGAAATCTTCTTTAAAACAAATGTTATTGGTACAAATGTGTTGCTTGAGGCTGCGAAGAGATTTGGTGTGGAAAAGTTCCTTCAAGTTTCAACTGATGAAGTTTACGGCAGCCTTGGACCTGAAGGAAAGTTCAGTGAGAATACACCGATCGATCCGAATAGTCCGTACTCTTCGAGTAAAGCATCTGCTGATATGATGGC
>JBDLIN010000523.1:0-1509 GCA_039714835.1 Bacteroidota bacterium
TAATTTCTCATTTAAGGTTTGATAATTTTCTACTTTGGTAACCATTTTTTCAAAAACTAAAAATATACCCTATACCAATAGTTCTGTTTTCATATCTATGTCACATTAAATAATTTGTTGTATCCATCCGTATTAATAAAAAGCTTATAAAGTGCCTTATTGGGGAGGATGGTTGCTAAGTTTGTGTTTTTTTTCCTCGTTCCAACTCTCCGTAGGTGGAATGCATATATAAAATTATAACGGAATTAAAGTCGGTTTTCGACTATTGTCGAATTTAGATATGTTTATTTATTGTGTATTAAAATAGGTTACACCTACGGAGAGTTGGAACCAGGAAAAAATCACGCTAACCTTAAAGTGCCTTATTTAGGGGATGTTTGCTAAGTTTGTATTTTTTGTTTGGATGGGGTGAGTGCTTATCTTTATCCAACTCTTTTAAATATTGTTTCTTGATGTTATCAAATTCATCTTGAGTAAGTATGCCTTCTTTCATCATATTGTGATATTCACGGAGTCTTTCTCTAATCTCTATTTCTTTTACTTGACAACTACTATTATTAAGTATGTTTTCTTTAATATCAGTTATCGCATCGCCATCTTTAAAATAAAAAAATACAAACATGAAAGGAAAAACTATTAAGATAATATCAGTAAATAAGGCAGGAATAATATATGAAAGAAATTCCTTCCCATCAGGAGAATTAGTATCAAAAAATTTAAAAGTTGCATATAAGATACTTATAAATAATGTATATTCAAAAGCATGCTGTATGGATGTTTTTAAGAATCGGTTATTATGCGCCATAATATACAACCCCAGATGTAATCCCAATATTTTTCATAACTATCCCTACGTTTATTTATAATTCTTAGACACTTTAAAATGCTATCTTTTATATTATATCTTTCTTAATGTCATATTCATGTCACTTTTGTATGTTAAGTTTTATCAATATCGCTTTTAAATGACTTTGTTAGGACTACAGCCTAAATTAGCGGGCAATTATTACACCACCAAGTCTATGCCACTTCATTGTACCAGGAACTGAACCAGCCATAGATACAATCGCAGGATCCTCTGCCACAGCATCACAAACAACACTGCCTGTATAGGCTATAATACCTACTTGGGTTCCATTAGCGTCTGGTGCAAATCCAATACAATCATTACCAGCTGCTGTTGCCTCATCACAAAGTATAAAATCACCCCCTGCAACTGCTGAACTTATATCCGGGTTAGCACAGTCACCCGCCCCAGTAACTGCAACAGCTGTAACAGCACCAATTGTCGTATCGCTATCTTTCCACACTGCATTTCCCTGTGCCATATAAAATGATTGCATATCTCCAAGTAGTGTTCTTGCATTTGCAATGATGTTAGCAATTTTTGCATCATCTCTAGTTGCAGCCAATTTAGGTATTGCTACCGCTGCTAAAATTCCTATAATTACAATTACAAAGATCAATTCGATCATTGTGAATCCACGTCTCATATTTTTCATAAAACTC